>CAVKYA010000012.1:0-14096 GCA_963660255.1 Bacteroidaceae bacterium
GTGTGATGTACTCCTGCAACGGTTATTACGCATCGGCTTCAGCCAATGGTGCCGGCGGAATCAACATAGACCTGACAGACCAGATCACCGATAACAATGATGTACGCAAGGCTCTGTTCCTGACTCTTGACAAATTCCCATCATATAAGGAAGGAGATGTTGACAAGGGTATGGGCTATCTCGGATTCACAGTGGAAAACAACAAGAGAGTATTCAAGAACAAAGATCTTGTCCTTGAGGTTCAAGCATACGTAAAGAGTATGGCGGTAAGTGGTCTTGACGCACCTTACGCTCCGGCTTATTACCGTCTTGGTGATCATCTTAAGTTCTATGTGTTCGGACTTCCAGGTGTTGGTTACCTTCCATTCATCAGATCTTCCGAGATGGTGCTCATCGAGGCGGAAGCAAACTACTACCTTGGCAATGAGAGTGCGGCTCAGGCTGCCCTCAACAAGTTGAATGTGGAGACCGGCAGGACCACCTATACCTGCACCACTACAGGCGAGGCCCTGATCAAGGACATCAGGAACTATCGTGAGCTTGAGCTCTGGGGTGAGGGATTCGGATTCAGCGACTACAAGCGTTGGAAACTCCCTATCGACAGAAGATCTCTTGAGAAAGGAGGAAGCGTTCATCCATCAATCGCCGTCAAGATCGATGTGGATGCGCAGAACGGTTGGACCTACGTGGTTCCAGAGCGTGAGACCCTCTACAATGGTGCTATCGGCGGCACCGGCGAAAAACCGGAATAGTCTTATTATCCATATTATATAAAGTGGGGAGTGACCTATGTCATTCCCCACTTTTTTGTTGTCCGATTATCTTGTGGCCATTGACAACCTGACCGTCCGGATCTGCAGGACAAATTGTGAGAAGGACATCTCGATGGCCGGACGCTACACGGATATCTGTGGAGTGTCAAAAACTGACCTTAGGGGGTATTTCACAGGAAGTGTCAAGGAACTGGCCGATGCCAATAATCTCTCTGAAGGGGAATGTTACCGCAAGCTTTCCTTAATGTATGACGGCTACCATTTTTGCGAGGATTCGATAGGAATATACAATCTATACCCGTCGTATTGATGGATGGAAGGTCATCCGATTTACCGATTATACAAATCATAGAGAACCTTCTGCCTCAAGCTGACTTTTGTTAAACGTTGGGTTTAACAAAAGTTTTAAGCTTATGGGTAAAAAATTACTTGCTGTCGCGATGAGCCTGTTTCTGGTCATTACCGCGGCATTCGCCCAGAAGGGAACGGTCACCGGAGTCGTGCGTGACGCAGCGACAGGTGAGGTGATCCCTTTCGCCTCCATTATGGAGAAAGGCACGATGAACGGCATCTCCTCAGGAGAGGATGGGGCCTACGCTATTTCGGTGTCCAACACCGGGGCCGCTGTTCTTGTGTTCAGTTCTGTCGGCTATGTGACAACCGAAGTGCCTGTGTCCGGAAGAACAAAGATTGATGTCTCTCTGGAGGTTGACAATGTCCTTGATGATGTCATCGTTGTGGCTTACGGTACCGCCACCAAGGAGTCCTTCACCGGGTCCGCGGCTATGGTCAAGAGCGAGACCATTGAAAAGAAAATCACAACAAACGTAACGAGCGCGCTTGCGGGAACAACTCCAGGTGTCCAGCTCATCTCTTCAAGCGGTGACCCGACAGGGAACTCATCAACCCTCAGAATCCGTGGTATTGGTTCGATGAGCGCAAGCAACAGCCCGCTTATCGTTGTGGACGGTGTCCCGTACGAAGGTGCGATATCAGACATCAACCCTGGGGATGTCGAATCTATGTCGGTGCTTAAGGATGCCGCCGCCTCGGCTATTTATGGCCACCGTGGTGCCAACGGAGTCGTACTCATCACCACCAAGAAAGGAAAGTCAGGTGAGGCCGTGGTCAAACTGGACACAAAGTGGGGTGTGAATTCCCGCTTGATCCCTCAGTATGACGTGATAAGCGATCCTGCCGAATACTACGAGACCTGGTACAAGATGATGTACAATTCCTATCTCTACTCAGGTCACACTGTGGCCGAGAGCTATGCCTATGCTGACAAGAATCTTCTGGATTCACAGAATGGAGGTCTCGGCTATCAGGTCTATACTATTCCTGAAGGCGAAAAACTGGTCGGAACAAACTTCAAACTCAATCCTCACGCCAAACTCGGCTACAGCGACGGGGAATATTTCTACACACCTGATGATTGGTACAAAGAGGCCTACCACAATTCATTCCGTCAGGAATATAATATTTCCGTAAGCGGAGCCACCGACAGGTTCAACTATTACGCCAGCGCCGGTTTCCTGGATGACGGAGGTATGGTTGACAATTCTGGGTACAAACGTTACACAGGCCGTGTCAACGCTGAGTATCAGGTGAAGCCTTGGTTCAAGGTACTTACGAGTATGAACTTCTCTCACTCTGATTCCCAGATCGCTTCCTACACGACTACGTTCGGATCTTCAGGCAATATCTTCTACATCGTGAACAACATCGGCCCTATCTATCCTTTGTATGTACGTGACGCTGACGGCAACATTATGAAGGAGAATGGAAGGACGGTGTATGATGCCAACAACACCAACTTCACGCGTCCGAGCTTTGTCGGCAACGCGGTAAGGGACAATGAGGTCAACGACTACAACTCTCTTGCTGACGTTCTTACCGGAAAATGGGGGGCGATATTCACTCCTGTCGCTGGACTGACAATCTCAGCCAACCTCGGTTTCACATCCGACAACACAAGGGCCACGCACCTCTACAGCCCGTTCGGTTCATCAAGCGGTGTTGACGGTGCCGCCAGTGTGGTTCAGCAAAGGATGTTCACCACCAATCAGCAATATCTTGCCGAGTACAAGAAATCTTTCGACAGAATCCACAACATTGATGTTCTCGTGGGTTATGAGCAGTATCAAAGAAAGTCTCAGTACCTTGGTGGCTATAACGATCACCTTTTCAACCCGTTGGTCGGTGAGCTCAACAATGCGGACGGAACCACCAACAGAAGCTTGTCTTCCTACACGAACAGGTATATGACAGAAGGTATCCTCGCACGCGCGCAGTATGACTATGACGGTAAATATTTCGCAAGCGCCTCCTATCGTCGTGACGCCTCGTCCCGTTTCGCGAAAGGTCATCGTTGGGGCGATTTCTGGTCAGTCGGTGGAGCTTGGCTGATCAGCAAGGAGAATTTCCTAAGCGGTGTGAAATGGATTGATATGTTGAAGCTTAAGGTCAGCTATGGTATGCAGGGTAACGATAATCTCGGTAGCCTTTATCCTTATGCGGACCAGTACACTCACTCCTACAATGAGGAGACGGGCGCATATTCGATCACTCTTAGTTACAAAGGTAACGAGGAACTTACTTGGGAGACATCAAAGTCTTTCAATGTCGGTACGGACTTCGAGCTCTTTGGCGGCTACCTGAACGGCTCTTTCGAGGTGTTCGCACGTAAGACCGAGGATCTGCTTTACTCTAAGTCGGTTCCGCTTTCCGCCGGTAATCCTACCGGACATATTCCTGTCAATGTCGGTTCCATTATGAACAAGGGATTCGAACTTTCCCTTGATGGCAAGATCTTCAGCACCAAGAATTTCAACTGGTCTTGGAACGCCAATTTCAGCCACTATAAGAATGAGATCCTTTCTCTTGATGAGAGCGTTGAGGGTGAAGGTATCAAGGGAAGCAACTACATCTACAAGATCGGCGGTTCCCTCTACGAGGCTTATATGTACAAGTATGCGGGAGTTGACAAGACTACCGGTAAGGCTCTCTACTACTATGACTATGAGGACGAGAGCGGCAATACTGTCACAGGTACCACCGATGTGTTCAGCAAAGCCACGCAGTATGAGTGCGGAAGTGTTCTTCCTAAGCTCTATGGCGGTTTCGGAACATCTTTGAGCGCATACGGCTTTGATTTCTCAGTCCAGTTCTCCTATCAGCTTGGAGGTAAGTATTATGATGGAACATATCAGGCTTTGATGCACACTAGCAGCGCTGCCGGTCAGGCTTGGCACAAGGATGCCCTCAAGGCTTGGACTCCGGAGAACACCAACACTGACGTTCCTCGTCTCGATGGCGATGTCCAGGTTGCGCAAAGCGCTGTTGACCGCTTTATGATCAGCTCCAACTATCTCAGCATCAACAATGCCACTCTTGGATATTCATTCCCTGCCAAACTTGTCAACAAAATCAAGCTTGCCGGTTTGAGAGTCTATGTCTCAGGTGAGAACCTTGCGGTGTTTTCGAAGCGTAAAGGTGTTGACCCTCGTTACTCCATCGGACTTGGCTCATACACTTCCGGTTCCGGTCTTAATAGCGGAAACTATGGCGCGATGCGTAACGTCACCGGTGGCCTTACTCTTACATTCTAAACTTAATAATGCACTAAGAATATGAAATATAGTAAATTAATATATTCTTGTCTGGCCGGGCTGGCTTTCACCGCCTGCGCTGATATGGATGAGATTGTCCCTCAAAGCGGAGTTATGCTCGCATCGCAGGTGAAAGAGACAAACATCATCGCCCCTTCCCGTGCTGACGCATCATTCACAGGTCTGTTCACTCAGCTTGGACAACCTTACAGTATGGGATATGAGAAGCCTGATGATTGGGCCTTCCCGATGATGTTCTTCTGCAACGATCTTGAGGGAGCCGATGCCATCATCGCTGACTCTGGCTACAACTGGTTCTCTGTCTGCGGTGGGTACTCCTCCCGAAACGCGAACTACCGTAACCCGTACATCCGCTACCGCGTCCCTTACAAACTGATCGCGGATGTCAATACTTTCATCTCTTCATATCCTGATGATGTGACGGATGAGAATGCCATCCATATGATAGCCCAGGCCCGTGCTTTGAGGGCTTTCGCTTACCTGTCACTGGCTCCGGCGTTTCAATTCAACTACGAGACTTCCGCCGACAAGCCTTGCGTGCCTCTCGTAACCCCTCAGACGACTGATTTCACGAATAATCCTCGCGCCACTGTCAAGGAGGTATATTCATTGATAGTCGAGGATCTTGATTATGCGATCGAGCACCTTGAAGGATTCAAGAGAACCACAAAGATGCACATTGACCAGCAAGTCGCTTACGGCCTCCGCGCCCGCGCTAACTTGAATATGGGCAACTATGCGGCCGCCGCCGCTGACGCCGAGAAGGCTGCCGAGAATTACAAGCCGGCTTCAATCGAGGACGTTTCCAGACCTTCCTTCAAAGACATCAACGAGAAGAACTGGATTTGGGGATACGATATGACCACGGATATGGCTCAGGGCAAGACTGACGCCACAGCCGCCGCTTGGCTCCGCTCGTTCTCGGCGGACAGTTATTCAGCGGCCTGCCAGGTTTATACCTGCATCAACAAAATGCTTTGGAACAAGATCACTTCTGACGATGTCCGCAAGGGTTGGTGGGTGGATGAGGATTTGAAGTCACCGCTCATTGATGGTCTGACCTGGCCGGTCAACGGCAAGCAGGTCGGAGATATCGCTAACCTTGAGATCACCAATGTCAAGAAGCCTTTCACTCCTTATACCAATGTCAAGTTTGGCTGCAATTCCATCGGCACGACTGCGAATGACGAGGACTTCCCTTTTATGAGAGTCGAGGAAATGATCCTTATCCAGGCTGAGGGCTATGCCAAGAGTGGCAATGAGGCCAAGGCAAGACAGATCCTTACCGACTTTGTCCGCGGTTACCGCGAGCCTTCATATTCCGTGGACGAGAGAGGTCTTTCCCTTGCTGATGAGATTTGGTTCCAGCGCCGTGTCGAGCTTTGGGGCGAGGGTTTCGGAATCTATGACACAAAGCGTCTCAACAAGCCATTGGTTCGTTTCCATAATGATGGCACCAGCACAAATCAGCCTGACAACTTCCGCTTCAATATGGCCGCTGACGACGGTTGGCTTCTTATGAGGTTCCCTCAGGGTGAGATGAACACTAACTTCGCTATTGTTGACAACACGGATGGCCTGCTTCCTGTCAAGGATCAGAATCCATCTCTTCGTGACGGCGTTACGGACTAATTATAAAGAATTTACATTATGAATAAGATATTCAAATCATTGATGATGCTTGCAGCTGTCGCTGTCACCGCGGTTTCCTGCAAGGACACAACCGAATATGAGTGGGGAGAGGATGACGTGACCGGATGCTATGGGGTTTATTTCCCAGCGCAGGAAGCCGCCGGTTCACATACTCTTGATCCTACGATGGAGCCGTCCGCCACATTCACTGTCAGACGTACAAACACAGATGGCGCCATCACTGTTCCTGTCGTCGCCACATTCTCTGACGAGAGCGTCTTTACTATGTCTCCTGTGAGATTCGAGAACGGGCAGTCCGAGACAACTTTCACACTGTCGTTCCCTGACGCGGTTGAAGGCACGACCTACACGGCAAGTTTTGAAATCAAGGATCCTCAGTACGCTTCCAAGTACAGCAGCACGCCTGTCGCATTGGATTACTCCTTGCTGCGTGTGAAATGGGAAAACTTTACTGACCCTTCCTCAGCATCGTCTCTCGTTCATTTCAACGCTGAATGGTGGGGAGAAGAGCACGATGTGCACATCAAGTATTATGAAGTGAACGGTGTGCGTCACTGCGTGATAGATGGCTCTGAACTTTGCGATTGCGTTAACGTGGGCAGTAACGGCATTATCAAATGTGCGGGCGGACTTTGGGGCAACGGCCAGGATTTTGAGTTCACCTGGGATGTGAATACCAACAAGATCAATGTCCCTAAGCAGATTTTGGATGCCTATGACGATGCCGGACACTACATCTATGCTTATGGAATGTATGAGTTCTTCACGTCGGACGGTGGCTACACGGCCGCTCAATTAGGAACTCCTGAGGAATTCTATGGTAAGAACGGCGCAAGTTATCCGCAGTCTTATTATGATGGTAATGGAGGCTTCTACTTCAACCTTAAGTATTGGGTGCCTTCTTTGGGAGGCTGGACTCCTCCACAGTTTGATCTTGTCGGAGTCGCGTCCGGTTACACAAGGGTTGATTATTCGATCGCTCTTGAGGCCGGCCAGTCAGATGAGAACGGTGTTCTCCCTGTTCAGCTCTCCCTTGGCAATGATGTGGCCAAGATCAAATATGCGGCCTACGAGGGGACACTTTCAGCCACACAAGTGGCTTCAAAAGTCGCCTCTATCTCGGACGGTTCTGAGGCCAATGCTGTTGAATATGTGCCTGAAACCACGTCTGATGTCATTGGAGTGACCCTCAACGCTACCGGTGTCTATACTCTTGTGGCGGTTACATTTGACAAGACAGGCAAGGCGCAGCAGTCCGCTTCAGCCGGTATTGATTATGTCGCCAAGGGTGATGAGGTTCCTGTGAATGTCAGCTGCGGTCTTACCGTGACCGACAAATACACTCCGTTGGGATTCACATCTGAGAACAGTCTCGAATATTATGTCTATGGCAAGGACCTCAAGGCTGTCAAAGTCGGATTGTACAAGCAGGCGGATATGGCTGACCAGTCCGCTTGCATAAGATCTCTGCTGTCAAAAAAGAACGTTTCTGATTCTCTCCTGACTGTGATCAACTCTAACGGAGCTTGTGATGTAATCAGCGGTTTGATTCCTGGAACAACTTACTACTTCTTAGTCTGGGCCACGAACGGCTATCAGGACACGGTCATCGCATCACGCGCGACGACCAACGGTGACCCTCTCCCTGTCTATATGAGTTTCACCTACAAGGACTTCAACGGGGACTTGCTCCCGGAAAATGAGAAAGGCCTCTACGGAACCTATAACCTTTACGGTGTGGATGCGTTCAGCTCTCTTGGGATGAGGGAATATATCGGAAAAGCCACAATCGCTGATTCTACAACTCCTAACGAGGGACCGGATGAGGATGGCTATGTTGACGAATATATCACCATCAAGGGTCTTGCCGGTCCGTCATTCTCAAAACTGGGTCTTGATGATACTTACGAGTTTGATTTCTACGGTGGAGCTTTCTACAATGTATCCAATAAGACCGTTGACGGAAAGAGCGATGTCGGTGTGCTTGCTCTTGGTGACGGCAAAGTTTACAGCGGTACATCGTATGTGACAATCGGAATCCCGGTTCTTGATGGTTACTATGCGATCGTGAGCACGCCTAAATATGCTGACAGCTACAACTTCAGCGGCTTCGCCTTCGCTAATGACGAGGTTGATCCAGAGTCGTTCATCTCGGCTTACTACAACTACTTGCTTGTCGATCCTGCCAAGGATGACAACGGATTGGCTCCTAAGGCTGCCGCCAAGGTCGCTCAGGCTTGCAAGGCTCTTAAGAGAGCGACAGCCTCTGGACTTGATGGAAAGGCTGCCATTAAGGAAGTGATGAGAGAAATCTCTGTGGATGATGTATTCACTTCCGCGGGAATATCCGCTGAGTGGGAGTCTGCAAGTGTGCCGGTAAAGCAGGTGAAGGTCGCGTCCGTTCCTGTCAGGAATAGGTATCAAAACCTGGCAAAGGAACAGCTTCCGGTTCTGAAATAACTTTGTTTTGAATAGACGACTGAGGCCCGTTGATTCTTCCGGGCCTCTTTGTCGTTCGTTGGATTGAAGTTTTTTTTAGGTATGATAAGAAAAAATCTATCTTCTTATATTCTGGCCATATGCCTTGTTGCGGCTTTTTACTCTTGCTCGGAAAAGGAGATGCCGGAGTCTGTGTCGGAAGTCGTTTCGGATTGCTCGTTTAAAATCGTTAACACTCCGGAATATTCAGATCCATCATCGATTCTGCTGTCTTTCGACAACGCTCCGGGACAGGCTGTCGTGGATTCACTGTCTCGATGCGGAGTGGTCAAACTGGAAAGATTGTTCGATTCAGTGTCAGGTAACGAGAGCGAGGAACGCCGTTTCAATCTGGACAAGTGGTATGTCGCGACCTTGGCTTCCGGCTGTGAGGCCAAAGATGTGGCCAAGTCCATCGCTGCTGTTCCGGCTGTCAGACTTGTCGAGTACGATATACAATTCTCGAAGGCCTCTGACGGTGTTGTATATCCTTATGAACCAGAGCTTGGCCCTGTGACAAGAGCTACTGTCGGTTCCTCGGCTGTGTTCAATGATCCGTCTTTGGGTGACCAGTGGAATTATATGAACGGAGGCAAGAAGACCGTGTCCCAGACGTGTTACGCTGGCGCTGACATCAATGTTAATGATGTTTGGTCAACGCTGACAGCGGGAGACAATTCCGTGATTGTGGCCGTTGTGGACGAAGGCGTGAAATATGATCACCCTGATCTGGCCGCCAATATGTGGACTGACGCTTCCGGCAAACACGGCTATAATTTTGTCGATGCCGGAGGAGAGATCACGTGGAATAAGGCCGTCTATGACGATGCCGGCAATCTGATTGGAGGTGATAGCGGACACGGAACGCATTGCGCCGGAACCATAGCCGCCGTCAATAACAATGGCTTGGGTGTTTGCGGAGTCGCCGGCGGAAGCGGCAAAGGCGATGGAGTGAAGATTATGTCCTGTCAGATATTCAGTGGAGGAAGGGGCGGTACGGCCTCGATCGCCGGCAGGGCGATCAAATATGCGGCTGATAATGGCGCGTCTGTGATTTCCTGCTCTTTCGGCTACAAAGGAGGTGCATACCTCTCTGACGGTGCCTATAAAGCCAAAGCCGGTGCTGAATATGATGCCTTACGTTATTTCGAATCCAAAAAGAACAACAAGGCGGTCGGTGGCGGCATCGTTGTTTTCGCTTCCGGAAATGATGGACTTCCTTATGCCACCTACCCGGGTGCGCTTGCCGACGTGATCAGCGTCTCCGCTTTCGGCCCGGATTTCCTCCCTGCCTACTACACCAACTACGGCCCTGGCTGTAACATCACCGCTCCAGGTGGTGAGGCCTATCACAAGACTGCTGCAGGAAGTGTCACTCGGAAAAGTATGATTCTGTCAACCGTCCCAAGTGAGCTTTATGGATCTGATTACGGGTATATGCAGGGAACATCTATGGCTTGTCCGCACGTCGCCGGAGTGGTCGCATTGGGAATCTCCTATGCCCTTAAATTGGGTAAGGAATTTAACCTGAGTGATTTCAAGCAGATGATCGTGACATCCACCAACGACTTTGAGACACGCCTCAGCAGCGTCGGGAAGAAGACTTTGGCTGACGGAACAACTCTCGATCTCTATAAATACCGCAACCAGATGGGCGAAGGCTCCATCGATGCCTGGGATCTTATGATGAAGATAGAAGGCATCCCAAGCATCGTTGTGAAGAACGGTGAGGGACAGTATGTGGATGTGTCCTCGTATTTCGGAACCGCTTCCGTGAATCTGACTTATCTTAGTGTTGAGGTTCTTGGAAACGGCAAGGAATCTATGGGGCTTACCGAGGATCCTTATATGAAATATGGCAAACTCTATATCCATCCAACCAAGACTGGGGCCTGCAAGGTGAGAATCACGGCGGTCGGTGGCGGGACCGAACTTGGAGGCGAGGATAAGATTGGAGGAATGAAAGTCTCACAAGACATCTCGATTGTCTCAAGAGGCTTTATGACAAGCAACGGAGGTTGGTTATGATCAGATTAAAGAATATGATAGTGGCGATCGCCGCGTTGTTGGCTTTGACGGCCTGTGGTGGGGGCAAGGATGATATGCCGGTTGACATCATTGGGGAGTGGAATCTTGTGAATGTGCAGACCAAGGCCGCCACATTGGGCGGACAGACCGTGGATGTGTACATCTCGTTCTCTGGAGACAAGTCTTTCACGATGTATCAGATGATCGGGGCTGGAAGGTACCGTAAATATTCAGGGATCTGGACCTTGTCTGGAACGACCCTGACCGGGAAATATTCAGACGGCAAGCAGTGGGGATCATCCTATGAGGTTGAGCTTACATCGTCAAGCTCACAGTTGACTCTGACCTCCGAATCGGGAGAGGTGGACACCTACAAGAAGTCCTCGATTCCGGCGGATGTCACGGACACTGCCATATAGGCCTCTAAAACCCATCGCGGTGTCTTCCGCTTGTCATTCCGGAAAATATTCCGATATTTATATTCTTTAATCGCCGCGTGTGGTGTGCGGCATAGGAGGATTGGTGAATGAAGCGGATTATCTGGCCGTTGATGGTGCTGTTGGCGCTTGCGTCCTGCGCCAAGGAGAATATGCTTGAAAAGATTGTGGATGAACCTGCGACGGGAGCGGGTTCATCCATTGACCGTTCTATTGTGCCGGGAGTGGCATTGGTTGAGTTCAGCGATGAGATGATCGCCTTGATCGAGAATGACATCCTTCAGGGAAAGCTTGTCACACGGTCGATGGGACTGAACCAGGCGTTGGACGAATTGGGAATCAAGTCTATAGAAAGGACTTTCCCTGATGCGGGAGAGTTCGAGCCACGTCACAGGAAGGCGGGGTTGCACAAGTGCTACATCATTGAATATTCCGATTCCATCCCGGCTACAAGGGCTTCGGCTGAACTGGAGTCAATTCCAGGTGTCGAACGTGTCGAAAGCCAGCGCGCCATTGTTCCCACGGACATCAGCGACCCTTTGTTCTCGAATCAGTGGGGACTTTACAACTCCACATATTCAGATTATGACATAAACGTTGTTCCGGTGTGGAATAACTATACCACTGGTGACCCTCGGGTGGTCGTGGCTGTCATCGACTACGGCATTGATACGGCACATCCAGACCTTGCCGGCAACTGCTCCGAGACAAACTACAGCACCATTGACAACAGCGGAACCGTTGTGGCTGGAAGGCACGGGACCCACGTGGCCGGCATAATCGCGGCTGTCAACAACAATGGTGTCGGAATCCGGGGAGTGGCCGGAGGCGACGCCGCCAAGGGAAAGAAAGGCACGACACTTATGTCCTGCGAGATATTCCGGGATGTCGTGTCGAATGGCAAGACCACGACAAAAGGCGGCAGCACATATTCCGCCATCATCTGGGCGGCGGATCACGGGGCGGTCATCTGCCAGAACAGTTGGTCTTATGTCGTTGACACGAATGGTGACAAAGTGATCAGTGACGAGGAGAGAGCGAATGCTCTTAAAAGGCAGATTGGCTATTGGGACAAGCGTGCCATCGACTATTTCATTGATTACGCCGGTTGTGACAAGGATGGAATGCAGCTGCCGGACTCTCCTATGAAGGGGGGGCTGGTAGTATTCGCCGCCGGCAATGACAATCTCGCCAACGGTGCTCCGGCCAACTATGAGAGGGTTCTGGCCGTGTCGGCGCTGAACAGCGACGGAAGCAAGGCAAATTACTCGAACTATGGCGATTTTGTGGATCTTGCGGCTCCCGGCACCGGAATCTACAGCACACTTCCGGGCGGAACCTACGGGAATATGTCAGGAACGTCGATGGCCTGTCCTCACGTGTCCGGGGTCGCGGCCTTGATTGTCGCTGGCTGCGGAGGCCAAGGCTTCACCAACGATATGCTGAAGGAGAAACTTCTGAAAACCAGACGGACGGACATCGTCCCGGCCGGTATGGGAGGTCTGGTGGACGCTGTGGCCGCGTTGAACTATGGCGAAAATTTCAAACCTGGAACGGCCGACAATGTCAAGACCACTGTGAGGGCCAACTCTGTGGACATCGTCTGGACAGCCAAAGCCAATTCCGACGGTTATCCCGCATACGGCTACAAAGTCATCATAGGAAAGGACAAGTCCTTGGTCGCGGACGCTGATCCGTCAAAAGACATCATCTCCGGAGCATTGGTGAAAAATGTGTCGTCAAAGGCGAAAATAGGTGAGACTGAGAAAATCACATTCACGGGATTGGACTTCTCGTCAACCTACTATGTGAGGATAGTGGGCTATTCCTATATGAATGTCTATGGTGAGTCATCTCCGACTGTGGCGTTCAACACCGTCTTCAACAACCCGCCTGTCATCGAGAGCGACATCACCGGTGAGATTATTCTGCGCTCGCACGAGAGTAAGGTCATCAACCTTATTATAACTGATCCGGACAGACACTCGATCACAGCGGACTATCAGTCAGGAAGCGCGGCCGACACATTCTCCGGACTTGAGAAAGGAGAGGCCACCATCACCATCGACGCACCCGCCGCTGGACCCGGAACCTACACGGCAAAACTCACTGCGACAGACAACTATGGCGCGGCGACGACTCTCGGAATCACCTACACCATTCTGGCGAACAATCCTCCCGAAAAAATCAAAGATGCCTCCAACCTGCTCATCACCAGCATCGGCGAGACCTTTATTCTGAATATGAACGAATATGTCAACGACCCTGACGGCGAGGCTCTTGAATATGTCCTCTCGTCCAGCGATCCACAGATCGTGCGTCTTGTCCGTAATGGAAACAATGTCATCGGGACCGTGCTGAAATACGGCTCCAGCGCAATCGGCATCAAAGCCATTGACGCTGCGAAGACCTCGGCGGAGATCAGTTTCAAGGTCGTGGCCAGGGACCCTTCCGTTGGATATTCCGCCTACCCGAATCCGGTCAGAGATTTTCTGAACATCGCCACCGGCTCCGAGCCTGCTGATTTGTTCGTGAAGATCGTCTCGCAGACCGGTCGCACTGTCTATGAGGCCTCGGCGGTCAAGTCCAGCGCCTTCGATCCGGCCAGAATCGATATGTCCGGACTCGCTCCGGGAAGATATTCGGTGACAATCCGTCAAGAGACTGAAAAGCATTCGTTTACCGTTATTAAATATTGATTGTATGCCAAATAACACTGAAACATATTTTTATGAACAAAAGAATCCTTGCGGCCACGGGAGCGTTCCTGTGTCTGCTTTCATCCTGTGACAACAAAATGAACCCATTGCTTACAGATTCGATGCTGCCGTACGGCGCTCCTCAGTTCGACAAGATCAAGACTGAGCATTACCTTCCTGCTTTCGGGCAGGCCATCACCGAGGCCAAGGCCGAGATTGACGCCATTGTGAACAATCCGGACTCTCCGACATTTGAGAACACGATTGCCGCTTTGGACGAGGCCGGATGCCGTCTGAATGATGTCGCCAACATCTTCTATAACTTGATGGAGGCTGACACGAACGACGAGATGCAGGACATCGCCGAGAAAGTCTCCCCGATGATGACTGAATATT
>CAVKYA010000012.1:14656-18611 GCA_963660255.1 Bacteroidaceae bacterium
CCACAGACCGTCAACGAGTTCATCCAGAAACTCCTGGCCCCGTCGCTCCCTGCCGCTAAGTCCGAGGTCAAGGAACTTTATGAATATGCCCGCTCGAATGGTTTTGAGGACACCGAAATCCAGCCGTGGGATTTCAGTTTCTGGTCAGAGAAACTTAAGGATGCCAGATATTCCATCAACGATGAGCAGTTGAAGCCATATTTCCGTCTGGAAAGCTGTATCGACGCGGCTTTCGGTCTGGCCGGGAAACTCTACGGCCTGACGTTCGAGGAGAGGAAGGATATTCCTGTCTATCATCCGGATGTGAAGGTCTATGACGTGAAAGACGCTGACGGTGTGCACAAGGCGTTGTTCTACGCGGATTTCTTCCCGCGCGCCAGCAAGAGGGGAGGGGCTTGGATGACCGAGTTCCGTGGCCAGAGCGTCGTGAACGGTGTGGAGAAGCGTCCGTTCATCAGTCTTGTGACCAACTTCACGAAACCGGCCGCCGGGAAGCCTTCGCTTCTGACTCACGATGAGCTGACGACTCTGCTGCACGAATTCGGGCACAGTCTGCACGGCATTCTTGCCGAGGGGAGATATTCATCACTTACGGGAACGAATGTGTCCCGCGACTTTGTGGAGCTGCCTTCGCAGATCATGGAGAACTGGGCGTTCGAGCCGGAGTTCCTGGACACTTTCGCGCGGCATTTCGAGACGGGGGAGGCCCTGCCGGATACGCTTATCAACAAGATTGTGGCTGCCAAGAATTATCATGCGGCTTATGCACAGGTGCGGCAGTTGCAGTTCGGGATTCTGGATATGGCTTGGCATACGTTGAAGGATGTGCCGGAATCTGGTAAGGGGCGCTTTGATGCTTCGATGGTTGGTGAGCCTTGTCGAACCACAAGCTCAGCAACCGGCAGGCTCAGCGACCTGAAGACAATGCGGGAACTTGGGACGATCGCCTTTGAGAAAGAGGCGTTGAAGAGTTCGAATGTGGTTCCGTCGATCCCGGAGGCCTGCATCTCGACATCGTTCAGCCACATATTCTCAGGTGGTTACAGTGCCGGCTACTATTCCTACAAATGGTCCGAGGTGCTGGAGGCGGACGCTTTCAGCCTGTTCAAGGAGAAAGGAATATTCAGCACCGAGGTTTCACACTCGTTCCGTGACAACATCCTCTCGAAGGGATGCAGCGAGGACGAGGATGTGCTCTACCGCCGGTTCCGCGGGCACGACCCTGAACCGGAGGCGCTGCTGGAGAAACTTGGGATTGTGAAATAGTTCAGTCGCTTCGACAGGCTCAGCGACCGGTGGAATTCGGTCACTGAGCCTGTCGAAGTGACCCGTAGTGACCGTAAAACAGAAACTAATATTCTGGAGAAAAATTGCGAAGGGCGGTCATCAGAGTGTTCTCGAAGACCGCTTTTTCGTGCTCCGACAGGAATCCGACCTCGATAGGGACCTGGAACAGTCTTACTTTCAGCTGATCAGGGATTCTCTTGAAGTCCAGGATTCTCTGACAGTCCTTTTCGGTAGTCGCCACCACAGCCGTAGGGTACTCCTTCACGGCGTTCATTATCTTCTTGATGTCAAAACGGTTGTAATTGTGGTGATCCATAAAGCTGAACCGCTTCACGATCTTGTGCTCATCGCTAAGGTACATCCTCAAAGGAGTGTCCTTGGCTATTCCCGAAAAGAGAATCAGTTTCTGCGAATAGGCGTACCTCCTGTCACCCTCCTCGAAGATAGGCTGGAGTGAGTTGTACCAGATCGTCGTGAACAGCAATGTCTTGACGGAGCCTTTTTTGTCCGTTCCCGTGCAGGTCTTGAGGTCATAGTCTTTCAGTCCGAACGACCGTGCCCACTCAATCTTCTGCTCGTCCTCCAGATAGGCCGGACACTTGGACACGATGATGATGTCGGCGTAGTGCAGCCTTTGTGGCAGGTCTCTCAATCTTCCGAAGGGCAGCAGCTTGTCCTTGTAGGTCGGACGGTTGTAGTCCACGAGGACGATGTTGAAGTAAGCCCTCAGTGTCCTGTACTGGAATGCGTCGTCAAGAACAATCAGATCGGCCGGCGGAATCGACGCGTCGGCGCATTTGCGGGTCCGCCTCTCGGTCTTGAGTTTTTCCGGATGGCAGAGAATGTCGCATCCCTTGATCCTTTGCCTGTCCACGGCGACCGTCACGCCAGGGAATTTCCTTTTTATCTGGAGAGGCTCATCGCCATATTCCTTGACCTTGCCGTCCTTGTCAACCAGTTGGAAACCGCTGCTGTTGCGCTTGTGCCCTCTTGACAGTACGGCCAAATTGCGGAACGCCCAGTCGTCGCTCCGCAGCAGGGTGCGCAGAATCATCTCAGTGTGAGGGGTCTTGCCCGTTCCGCCCGCCGTTATGTTACCAACGCAGATGGTCGGCACCTCGCAGGTACCCACCTTGAAGAGGCCGTGGTCGTAGCAAGCGTGCCTCAGCTTCAGCGTCAGATAATATGGTGCAAGAAGGATCTTGTCAAGCATAGACTGCAAAGATACAAAAAATCATAAGCCATAGACGCTGTTCGCCTCTGAAATTTCAGTGTTTCCCCACTTTTCGGCGATATATTCCAAAATCCTGAACACTTCCGCCGGATCATTCTCCGTCACGAGACGCATTCTGGTCTCTTTGAAGTCGGGGAGTCCCTTGAAATAGCAGGAGAGGTGGCGGCGCATCTCATAGACTCCGGTCGGCACGCCTTTGAGGTCCAGCGAGAGCCGCATCTGCCTTTTGGCAAGCTCGACCCGCTCCCGCACCCCAAGCGGCGGAAGTTCCTCTCCCGTGGCAAGGAAGTGCTTGATTTCCTTGAATATCCAAGGATGGCCGAAGGACGCTCTTGCGACCATAATCCCGTCCACGCCGTAGCGGTCGAACGCCTCCCTTGCCTTCCGGGCAGAGTTGATGTCGCCGTTTCCTATTATAGGAATATGCATCCTCGGGTTCCGTTTGACTTCTCCGATGAGGGTCCAGTCGGCCTCGCCCTTGTACATCTGGCAGCGGGTGCGCCCGTGGATCGTGAGAGCCTTGATGCCAGTGTCCTGAAGCCTTTCGGCCAGTTCCACGATGATCTTGCTGTTTTCGTCCCAGCCGAGGCGGGTCTTGACCGTGACCGGCTTGCCGACGGCCTCGACGATCCGTTTGGTGATCATCATCATCTTGTCTGGATCCTTCATCATTCCCGAGCCTGCTCCCCGTCCTGCGATCTTGCTTACCGGGCAGCCGAAATTGATGTCGATCAGGTCGCATCCGTGCCCGCCGACAAGTTCTCGGGCGTGGTCCGCCATCTTCGCGGCTTCCACCATCGCGTCCGGGTCGCTCCCGTAGATCTGGATTCCGACCGGTGCCTCGTCATCTGTGGTCTTGAGCTTGGCGTAAGCCTTCTTGGCATCCCGGATCAGTCCTTCCGACGGAATGAACTCCGTATAGACCATATCGGCTCCCTGCTCCCTACATATTCCTCTGAAAGAAGCGTCCGTGACGTCCTCCATCGGCGCGAGAAGCACAGGCCTTTCCCCAAGATCTATATTCCCAATTGTCATATTGTCGATATTCTCTGACTTTCGTTCCGCTTGGCATTTTCCTTGCGGAATGTGTCATTTGTCTGCAAAATTACTATTTTTGCAGGATAGTATGAATAATTAGTAGTGTATTAGTATGAGAGAGATAAAGACAATAGGTGTGCTGACCTCAGGGGGCGACGCGCCGGGAATGAACGCCGCCATCAGGGCCGTGACCCGTTCGGCAATCTATAACGGATGGAAAGTGTTCGGAATTTATCGTGGTTACGAGGGACTCATTCACGGAGATTTGAAGGAACTGACCACGGAGAGTGTAAGCAACACGATTCAGAGGGGTGGTACGATTCTGAAGACCGCCCGCAGTGAGGAGTTTATGACTCCGGAGGGACGCAAGAAGGCTTACGACAACCTTGTGAAGTT
>CAVKYA010000012.1:18933-22936 GCA_963660255.1 Bacteroidaceae bacterium
GACCAGCTTGAGAAGTTCATCAGCCACGGCTGCCGCAAGAGCAAGAACAGCTCGATTGTCCTCGTCTCCGAGAGCCCGAAGGACGGAGGAGCGATGCACTACGCCGAAAGAGTAAGGCAGGAATATCCTGAATATGATGTCCGTGTCACCATCCTCGGCCACCTCCAGCGCGGCGGTTGCCCTTCCGCCTACGACAGGATTCTCGCCAGCCGTCTCGGCTACGCCAGCATCGAGGCCCTTCAGGAAGGCCAGCGGAACATTATGGTCGGCATCTCCAACAACGAGATCGTCTATGTCCCGATCGGCAAGGCCATCAAGCTCGACAAGCCGATCGACAAGGAACTCATCAACGTCCTCGCCGTTCTGTCAATCTAAGCGACACCTTTGCCGCGTTCCGCTCAAGGCTGTGATGCCTTTCACTTTGGCGTTGTCCCTTCGGGACAAGCCCAGAGGGTCGTGTGACGGACAATATCCCATTGGGTTGCGTGGCGGATAATAAGTTGATTATTAGTTGAATAAACATTGATCTGGTGCTGATTATGGCATAGGGTCAATGCTTTTATCGTTGACAATCAGTTGTTTAAATGCCACGCCTCTGAATGTCTCCGAGTGACCTTTCGGTGTCTTAGCCCATTATCGCTAAGGCCTGAGGCAGGTTATCGGAACCACCCATATTCCCTTGTCCATTCTGTATGCGTAGGCACCGGTCCCTGTCAGAACCATCAGGAACGAGGGGGCTTTCATTTTGTCCGTGTCAATCTTTGAGGCCAACGAATGCAGTGTGGCGACTCCTTCGTCTATAAGCCTTTGCCCGCCGAGTTTGATTTCTATCAAACCATACTTGCCATTTCTCAGATGCAACACGGCGTCACATTCGAGGTTGTTCTTGTCCCTGTAATGATACAGGCTGCCGTCGAGTGCTTCCGCGTACACTCGCAAATCCCTCACGCACATCGTCTCAAAAAGAAGCCCCATCGTGTTCAGGTCTGAAATGAGATCATCCGGGCCGATTCCCATAGCGGCGGTCGCTATCGAAGAATCAACAAAATATCGGGTGTCTGATGTCCTTATGGCTGTTTTTGAACGGAGATTCGGATTCCAGGCCGGGGCATCCTCCACTACAAACAGTTTCTTGAGAGCGGATATGTAGGAAGATATTGTTTCGCTTGTCATTGAGCCGTCCGCATTGGACTTGAGATCCTCGTATATCGAGGTGACCGGAGCCTGGGCTCCCTGAAAACGCGCATAGCTTTTAAGCAGGCGTAGGGTGAAATCCCTGTCCCTCTCCACATCATCAACGGCTGAGATATCGGTGCTTGCGATTGCGTTTATGTAATTGAATGATTGTCTGAGAGCACCTTTTTTTGACATTGTCAATGCCGCCGGCCATCCACCCCGGCATATCAGCCAGGCCAACTGCTCGATGTCCAGTTCATTGGACTGATATGCCGCTTCGGTCTTGTTGAGGAACAGGTCGTTAAGGCTAAGTTGTCCGTTTGACTCACCGGATTCCCACAGGCTCATTGGACGCATTTTTATCCACGCGGCGCGTCCGGTTCCGGAATGCTTGATCCTCTCCAGTTTCTCTCTGGGGATGACGGTTGAACCCGTGAAAATGAATTGCCCTGTCTTGACATCCCTGTGATCTACCTCAAATCTGGCCGCGTCCCATAGTTCGGGGGCGTCCTGCCATTCGTCTATCAGGCGGGGAGTGTCGCCTCTCAACAGAAGACTTGGTGAGTTCTGAGCCAAGGCCAGATATGTCCCGGAGTTGCCGGGGTCGTTCATATACATTATACTTCCCGCTTGCTGTTCAGCGGTGGTGGTCTTTCCACACCATTTTGTTCCTTCTATCAGTACTAATCCTGCCGCTTCGAGATTATCTTTGAGTATTCCGTCAGCGACCCTGTTTCTATAATTGCTCATACGGCAAAAATAGCGGTTATTTTCAAAATAATCAAATTATTACGAAATTTTATTCCGTCAGTTGGCTGATTTCCATTCCGTCAGTTGGCCGATTTTCGTTCCGCCAGTTGGCGATATGTTCTTATTTCTCTGTACCGGCTCGAAATAGTTGTGCCTTTAGCAACGTGCGGCCTTGTGAATTGCGTGGTAGGTAAGGGGTTGATTGTTAATTAAATAAGTATTGGTCTTGTGCTGGTTACGGCACAGGATCAATACTTTTGTCGTTGACAGTCAGCTGTTTAAGTGCCACGCCTCTGACTGTCGCCTCGTGGCGCTTCCGGTTGGAAGGATGGGCATTCAGGGGCTTGATTATCGAATGATCGGATTGTGGTACACTATCTCAGGATCTGCTCCCAGGTCTTGTCCACGAAGACAGGAGGGGCGGAGACGGTGCGGTCATTGGCCAGTGATGCGGCACGGGTAACAGCCGACCTGGTTGCCTTGTGCGCCTGGTCCCACTTGACGAACGACTCATAGTCTGGAGTCCAGGACGTGCCCTCGGAAAGCCTCATCACACGAATCCAGATCGCCTGGCGTGACGGTGCGTTGAACCGTTCGGAGATGCTTTGGTACCTCATCATACTGTTCTCGCTCGGTCTGTACGCGCCGGAAACATAGACGCTTGACCCTTCGAACACACCGAGGTTCTCGTCCTTGTAACGGCTGTCCTTAAGGAAAGCGCTCACTTGACCTTGTCTGGATCGGAAGTGAAATCCGTGTTCTGGTACCATCCGTATTTTTCTTTGTTCTCCTTGATGTAGTCGATTTCATCCTGAGGAATCCTTCCAAGAGACGAGTAGGAATATTCATCATCCAGTTTGCCGATTCCGTGTCCCACCAACTCGTGGATAAGGGTGGCGGTAAGGTCCTCTTTGGAATACCCTGTGGAGTTCCAGTTTTTGTAAGGAAGGAATGCGATTGATGCGCCTTTTCCGTAACCGGCTGCGAATGAAGGTTTTAACATATAGGTCGTGCCAGCGGACCGATAGGAGTTCATAAGTACCAGAACCGTCACATCATTCATTCGGGAAGCACCGACTGCCTTTTTGGAATATTCAAGGACCTTGTCAAGGTCGCCACCACAGGCAGATCCATTGCCGAAAGTTCCATTGAATGCAGTTGACGTGGTGTTGGTATATTCCTCATTCTTTGAGACCGCGTTGACAAGGTAAACATTGAATCTGTCTTTCAGGGACTTCAGCGGTTCCATCGAGAATATTCCGTTGACCGCATCGTCCGCCATTTTGCGTAGGGTACAGTCCGCGATGAGCCTGTCGGAGAACGCGTCGCCTGTGATGACAATGTCCGCCCCGTTGCCCACGGTAGCTTTCTGAAGTGTGATCACCTTGCCGTCAGCCGAATAGTCCTTGGATTCGTAATACTCCTCCTTGGAGCCGAAGACATTGGAGAGATAGGACAGGACATTGTCCAATTTATCGCTGCTTTTGTCCGGCAATGTGGTGTAGGCCACCGTCCTGTCTGGACCGATGATCACAACGGAATTCTCTGAACCGTGCGGGTACATTGATTTGCCCCGTTCGGTGTAGAACTCCCGCTGCCCATCCTTGTACATCCAGGAGGCGAAAGACTTCCAGCACACGTGGAATGTTGAGAGAATATTCTTGAAATCAGCGACATTGGCGTTCTTGTCTTTCGGGTCGTTGTTGTCAAAGTAGGTGATGACACCAAGCCCTTTGTCCTTGTTTTTGTCATAGAATGTAGACAATCTTTCTATGAAGCTTTGAGCGTTGCCGGATTTAGGATTGACGTGCATCAGCACAGTGTAGCGGTTCTTGCCGAACTCCTGCTCAAGGTCGATTGTGGAGCCGTCAAGAGCGATTGTCTGGAATGACTTTGGTGCTGGAAGGTGTGAGTCCTCAATGTCCTTTTGAGTAAAGTTGTTTCCAAAGACGATTCCCGTCCAAAGATTCCAGAAGTTTTCCAAGCGCGACACCTCGATAGGAATCACTCCAGACAGTTTGTTGGCTGACAGGTCGATGGTCTTGAGGTTGGTAAGCCCACCCAGTTCGGTTGGTAT
>CAVKYA010000013.1:0-22308 GCA_963660255.1 Bacteroidaceae bacterium
ATTGAGTACAGCGGAGACAAGAACTATCATATTCATAAGACTTGGGTTCCGTATGAGAGGATCTCTTCTGAGATGGCCCGCGCCGTGATCGCAAGCGAGGACAACCTGTTCGACAAACACAACGGTTTCGACTGGAAGGCGATAAGACAGGCTCAAAAGGAATATGAAAGCGGCAAGCGCCGCAGGGGTGCCAGCACAATCTCACAGCAGACGGCTAAGAATGTATTCCTGCTTCCGCATAAATCAATGGTTCGCAAAGGCTTCGAGGCCTATTTCACAGTTCTGATCGAGTTCCTTTGGAGCAAGGAAAGGATTATGGAGGTTTACCTGAACGTGGCTGAGATGGGCAAGGGAATATTCGGGGTCGAGGCCGCCGCCAAGTCTCATTTCGGCACTTCCGCCGCGAAACTGACCCGCCGTCAGGCCTGCCTCATCGCCGCTTGTCTCCCGAATCCGATAAAACGCAATGCCGGAAAGCCCTCCGCCTACATCAGCCGCCGTGCCGGTGACATCGCCGCCCTTGAGTCGAAGATTGGTTATCCCGACTGGGTCTATCACAAATGATACTGAATTATTTGGAGAACTTGAAGACGGTGGAAATGTAATTCCCGCCGTTTTTGTTATATTTGTAAACTTCGCTGGATGGAGTCGGCATAGTTGCCCTTGATTAGGTTGGTTCGACAGGCTCACCAACCTGATGGATGGTCACTGAGCTTGCCGAAGTGACCATAATATGAACCATTATAATGACTGATTTGATATGAAGATACTTGTGACAGGCGCGGCGGGATTCATCGGCTCAAGGCTGATGGCAAGGCTGGCGGAAAGAGGGGATGATGTTGTCGGACTGGACAACATCAATGACTACTATGATGTCAGATTGAAGTACGGAAGGCTTAAAGAGAACGGATTCGACGGACCGTTCGAGGAAGGCTCGGTGGCCGTGAGCAGAAAGTTTCCGAACTGCCGGTTCGTCAAGATGTCCATTTGCGACAAGGCCACGCTGGATGCATTGTTCGAGAGCGAGAAGTTCGAGAGGGTTGTCAATCTGGCCGCCCAGGCTGGGGTTAGATATTCAATAACAAATCCTTACGTTTACCTTGAAAGTAACCTTCACGGCTTCCTGAATATTCTTGAGGCGTGCCGCAACTTCGGCGTGGAGCATTTAGTCTATGCCTCTTCAAGCTCGATCTACGGCCTTAACGAGAAGGTCCCGTTCTCCGAGGACGACAAGGCAGACTGCCCAGTGAGCCTCTATGGGGCGACGAAGAAGGCCAACGAACTGATGGCCCATTCATATTCAAAACTTTACGGGTTCGCTTCGACAGGTCTCCGCTTTTTCACTGTTTACGGACCGTGGGGCAGACCTGATATGTCGCCGATGCTTTTCGCCTCGGCCATAGCCAAAGGTGAGCCGATCAAGGTTTTCAACGGTGGCGATATGATCAGAGACTTCACCTATGTGGATGACATCGTGGAGGGAACAATCCGTGTTATCGACCACACTCCTAAGCCCGAAGAATGTCTCCACGGCGTTCCGGCGAAGGTTTACAACATAGGCTGCTCGCACCCTGTCAAGCTGATGGATTTCATCAGCGAGATCGAGCAGGCCTACGGCAAACCCGCGCGGAAGATATTCCTCCCGATGCAGGCCGGTGATGTCTATCAGACCAACGCCGACACCACAAAACTGGAGACCGAACTCGGCTACAAGCCAAGCACAAGCCTCCACGAAGGAATATGCCGGTTTATGGAATGGTACAAGAGCGATCTTAATCCGTTGAAGTAATCACTAATCCTGGGTCCAATGGCTGCCGGAACGAGAAAGATAGCGGTAATATTCGAAGAGAACATTTTCGACCGTAAGGGAGCGTTCAACGCCAAGTGCGCCAGAGTCAAGTATTTGGCGGAGCTGACCGGGTGGGAGATTGATGTTTACTGCATCCAACTTTATCAGGATGCCTTTGTCAGTTCCGTCCTTGGACATCGTTGTCTTGAAATTCCGGGAGAGGGAAAGGTATCGGAAAAGACGCTCCGTAAACGGAATTCCGTTATGCTGAACGGAATCCGGATGTATCTCGTCTGGAAGAATTATTCCATTCTGGACCATCTTCTTTTCTACAAGCTGCATCTAAGACCGCTCGGTTATCCTCGTTTCCTGAAAAAGAATGTGGATTTGCTAAAGGAATATGATGTCGTGGCGGCTCATTCGTTTGTCGGCGGTTACATCGTCCTGGAGGCAAAGCGTAAGTACGGGATTCCGTTCTACATCACGTGGCACGGTTCTGACATCCACTCGACTCCGTTCAGGCATCCTCAGATCAAGGATATGACGGCGGAGCTTATCCGTGAGGCTGGGATGAACTGTTTTGTCAGCCGTGATTTGATGGCGAAATCGGATGCGATAGGATCCGGATCCAAGACGGTTCTCTACAATGGACGGGATGAGATGTTTTTCCGCTTCGATGACTCCAAACGATTGGAACTCAGGCGGAAATACGGCGTTGAGGGGAAAAGGACCATTACATACGCCGGGAATATGCTTTCTGTAAAGAATGTCGAAAGCCTTCCTGGGATATTCCATAAGGTAAGGGAAAAGTATGACGGAGAGGTTGAGTTCTGGGTTGTGGGTGACGGTGGATTGAGAGTGAGTGTTGAGGCCGCGATGATGTCCGACAGGTCGATCTCGTGCCGTTTTTGGGGGAATATGCCTCCTGAGATGATGCCGAGGATATTCAATTGCACGGATGTGCTGGTGCTGCCGAGCAGGAACGAGGGGCTTCCTTTGGTGGTTGTCGAGGCGGCCGGATGCGGGGCTAAGGTGGTCGCCTCACGTGTGGGAGGAGTTCCGGAAGTCTTGGATCTTGACTTCACTGTTGAACCTGGAGAAGGTTTTGCGGACAGGATGGCGGAGAAAATCTTGGATTGCCTTGCCGGAAAGCCTCAGTCCATTGATTTGAGTCGTTTTGACTGGCGGCGCACGGCGCAGAAGGAAAAAACGCTGATAGAAAATATCCTTGCTGATGACTAAAGTTTCTGTAATATGCCCGGTATATAACGCCGAAAGGTTTCTTCGGCGGAGTGTGAACAGCGTTCTGTCGCAGACCCTTCCGGATTTCGAACTCATCCTTGTCGATGACGGCAGCACCGACGGCAGCGGAAGGATTTGTGATGAATATGCTACCATAGATTCCAGGGTGAAAGTCATTCACAAGGCCAACGGGGGAGTCTCCTCTGCCAGACAGGCCGGAATGGATTTGGCATACGGAGAGTATTTCATCCATATTGATTCAGACGACTGGGCTGACGGTGAATGGCTTGAGCGGATGTACAAGGTCGCTAAGGCCGAGGACGCGGACGTGGTCTGTTGCGATTTTTATCAGGTGTTCAAAGACAGGAGAGTTCTGTCCCGGGAATGTCATCCGGAATATTCCCAAAGGATGATCGCCGAGGCGGTCGCCGGAGGTAGAATGGCTCATTCGCTTTGGAACAAGCTTATCCGCCGTTCCGTGTTCGACGCTTATGGTCTGTGTTTTCCTGTGGAGATGACTGTCGCCGAGGATGCCTTTGTCTGTCATTCATTGTTCATCCGTGGTGTAAGATGCGCGTTTTGCGAAGGCGTGTATTACTACTATGACCGTTTCAGCAATGTGTCCGCGCTTACCCGTTCGAAATGTCGTAAGAGTCTGGAATCCATTTGCTTGTGTGTGGGCAAGCTGAAAAAAACTCCCGGTGATGAACATATCCGGAGCCTTTCTCTGGAGACGATGAAGGACATCGCAAAACTGAAGGCGTTCCGTTGTCTCTCCGCTAAGGAATTCATCGCCCTCTACCGGGAGATAAATCGTAGTTATATCGCCCGTAATATTCTTAAATTGAACAGAATAGAAGGTTATGTGGCACTTGGTCTGCTGATTCACAGCAACAAGATAGCATTGTGGCTCTACACTCTGCTAAGGTCTCTTTTCGGGAAAGACGAATAGTTCCGGTCACTGAGCTTGTCGAAGTGACTGTTCGTGTACGGCCATTTATTTCAAAGCGTCCGAAAACTCCTTGAATATATTCCCGGCCACTGATCCCGTCCCCGGAGTCCTCAATGCCTTCTCATAGAAAGATTTCCGCTCATCCGACATCGTGTCATTCCCGTCGATGACCACGGAGTCTATGAACGTCTCGATGTCTTCGATGCCGTTTCCGAAATAGTGCCGCCTAAGGCATTCCTTTCCGAAATCGTTCACGCTTTCAGCGATCTTTTCCTTGTCGTGCGTGATGAACATCAGCGGCTTGCCAGTGTAGAGATATTCAGTCATAAAGGAACAGCAGTCGTGGATCAGAGCGTCGGAGGTCATAAAAAGGTCGTAGTACTCTCCGTCGGTGAAGGAGGTGTTCGGCATCGCGGCCCATTGGGCGTAATATTCCTCAGTCCGTCTGCGCCCCCACACATCCGGGCGGCACAGCTTCTCTTTTAGCAGCGGGTGCGGCTTGAAGGCGAACTGGATTTTTGATGAATATCTTTGCGCAAGTTCCAACATTCCGTCTGCGATCTCCAGAAATGTGGAGTAGCTCAGGACATCGGATTTGAGCACCGAATGGTGTGGAGCCCAGATGACCCTTTTGAGGTTGGTGTCAGGATTTTTCCAATCGTGCGGCGAGGAAGCGTCCGCAAGGTAATCTGCGAACGGGAATCCACAGACCGAGATGTTGTCCCTTCTTGTATAGAGGTGCGCCTTCTCACGGCTCATTGAATATTCAGTGGGGTAGAACAGCCGCCAGCAGATGTTCTTGTACAGTTGGTTGTACAATTTCGGAATATCGTTCAGCGGAATGCCGTACGGAATGTAGGCGAACAGGCTGTGTCTCATAAACTTGTCCACGCTGAACTCCTCGCCTCCGACACCGTAGGGCTGGACGTAGAACAGGATGTCCGGAGCGAAACCGACGAGGTCGAAATATTCATTCCTGGAGAAATCGTAGCCTTCTATGAACGGAAAACCTTTGGCTTCGAAATGTCTTCGCAGCTCTTCCTGGGTCTTCCTCAGAGTGTCCGGGTCATCGCTCCTTTGAGGGAATGTGACGATGTAAGGGTCGAACCTGTCGCTGTCCAGAAACATTCGGAACAGTTTGTCGTTCTTCCACATTCCGAGATTGATGACGAAGAACACGACCTTGATCCTCTCCTTCCTGAAAACCGTATTCTCGATGGCCGGGAGCCTCCTGTCGTAGATGATGGTTTTCAGGCGTTTCCGCAGGTCTCCTATGGCATCGTTCCAGAGTGTATGAATATTCCCGCTCATTTCTTGAAAAGTTGTTTGAGGATGGACAGAAGCTCCTTTAGCGCTGAGAGCCTTAATATCCACGACAGGAAAATGTAGATTGAAGCGCTTGCCGTGACCGCTATGAGTATGAGCGGTAGTGGACTGAGACTGAGGCTGCTTATCAGAAGCGAGACCGCAAGCACTATCAGTGACAGCAGCAGATATGGGAGAGTCTGTAGGAACTGTTCCTTGAATCCGTAGCCAAGCAGGCGTTTGGTGTAGTAGGTGTTGCAGAAGAACGCGATGAAGTCATAGATGGCCGCACCGACACAGATCCCGATGATCCCAAGGAAGCAGGAGATGAACAGGATTGTGAATGCGATTGTCTTCTTCACGACTTCCAACCGCAGCACGAGATCCGACCGTCCCTTGACGTAGAGCAGGTTCAGATTGATTTTTGTCAGGCAGTCGTACATCCAGCAGAAACAGAGAATCTGGAGGTATGGCACGCATTCCAGCCATTTATCTGTGACAAGGAACCTAATCAACGGTTCCGCTATGCCCGCAAGAAGCATCATCAGCGGGAATATCGCAAAAGCGGAGACCGATAAAAACCTCTTGTAGGCATCCAGAAGCACGGCATCGTCATCCTGCACCTTGGAGAGCACAGGAAACGAGACGTTGTACAAAACCCCGGAAAGGGAGGTTCCGGCCAAAGTGGCGAACTTGTTGGCTGTTGTGTACTGTCCAAGGTCGGCCGGTGTGAACCTCTTTCCGATGATGAGGCTCCGGATATTGGTGTAAACGCTTGAAATCAGCGATACCAGCACCAGTTTGGAACCGAAAGAAAAAAGCTCTTTGAATATTCTGCCGGAGAAAACCGGAGAAGGGAACCATTTGACACTCATCACTGTCAGTATGAGTTTGAACAGTGCGAGGCTGACAGACTGCGCCACCAGAGCCCATACTCCGAATCCTGAATATGCCATAGCGATTCCGGTGATTCCCGAGAGTATGGCGCTAAGGACGTTTATCTTGGATTGTGTCTTGAAATCAATCCGTTTGGTAAGTTGGACAGTGTTCGTGGCCGATAGAGCACCGATGATGAGGCTCAGCGAACTGACCCTCGCTATGTCTTTCAAAAGGGGCTGCCCATAGAAATCGGCGATGAGCGGGGCAACCGCAAACAGGATTCCGTAGCAGACAAGGCTGACACCGACATTGATGTAGAATACTGTCGAATATGTAGTGTCGTCACAGTCTTTCCGTTGGATCAGAGCCGATGAGAAACCTCCGTCGATGAAGACCTGGCTGATGGCGAGGAAGATCGCCAGCATCCCGATCATTCCGTAGTCGTCAGGGGAAAGCAGCCTGGCCAGCACGATGCTGACAAGGAATTGGATTCCCTGAACGGAAAACTGCCCCGCGAAACTCCACAGGACACCGGAAACGGTCTTCTTCTTAAGGTCTGAACTCATCTGCCGTCCGTTTATGCGCTACACCCAGAATTTGTCGGTAGGCTTGTTTGTGTCATAAGACACCAAGTCGCCTTCGCGCTTTACTATGTCCAGAATCTTGGACGCGAACAGGGCATCGTGCAGAGCTATGCCGACATTGTAGCTCAGAATGCGCTCAGAGTCATCGCTTCTTCCTTTTTTTCCTTTGGACAAGACATCCTGGAGTTCGGCGAACCTCCGGAACCTGTCAAAGTACTTGAATCCCCGCACGTGCGCGGTGTCATCGGCGAACACCTTGTCGAACACCGTGTCGCAATTCTGGAAGCCTCTTGTGTGCACCGGAATGACCAGACACCCCGGTCTGAAGCAATCCGGATCATCACAGATGAGCCCGTCAGCCTGTGTGACGCAACTATAGATCACATCGCTCTCCCTGATGACATCCTCAGCCGAGTCCCTGACCGTGAACCGCACATTTTCGTAGCCGGAGAATCTCTTGATGAAATCTTCCGAATAGCCTTTGTACTCCTCCAGGACAACGTTATGCATAGTTTCCGGTTCCGAATCGAGAAGGCAGGCCAGCGTTGCTCTGGCCGTGTTGCCCATACCGATGAATGAATATGTTACCTCGCCGGATCGTCTTAATGTCTGCGCCGCAAGCGTGGCCACGGCTCCGGTTCTCATCGCCGTGATCCAGTCGCAGTCCATAAGAGCCAGCAATTCTCCGGAGGAGGCTTCATAGACAAGAATGTCGCTGCCAAGAGCTGGAGTCGCACCGCTTATCCGGTGAACTAACTTGAGACAGAACCTGTTATATTCCTTAGGGAGCAGGCAGGGCATAGATGTGTAAAAGTCCAGACCTTCTGGATGTATGCTGCACTTTGGTGGCAGTTGTGAGTCTTTCTTGATGGAAAAGCTTTCCTTGATCCATTCAACGCAGGTCGCCGGGGATATATTCAGACTCTTTATCTTGTCGAAATCAACGATCAGCATATTCATTACTTTAATTGTGCGCTATTCCAAGTTTGTCCAAGGCTTCGGTGAACACGACGAAGAAGTCCTTGATGTCGTCCTCGTCGATTGCTCCCAAAGAGCAGAGCCGGAAGGTGTCGCTTGTGGAGATTTTGCCGGGGTAGATCGTGAAACCTCTTTCGTAGCAGTAGTCGTGCACCTTGCCGAAATCCCAGCGAGGGTCCTCCGGATAGAGCACCGAGACGACGAGACCGGACTGAATCTCAGGTCTTATCGCCTCCTTCAGTCCGAGTTTGGCCAGTCCCTCGTGTATCGCCTTATTGACACGGATGTGACGCTCGTATTTTGGTGTCTCACCCTCTTCATAATATTCCTTCAACCCTTGCAATGCGGCGTAAACGGTCTGCACAGGTGGCGTGAACCGCATCTCCCCGTTCTTCTCGAAACCGGCATATTGCTGGTACAGATTGCAGTAGAACGAGCGCACCGGGTAGTCCTTGGATTTTACGACCTCAGATGTCCGTCCGATGACGAACGAGAGCCCGGTCATCGCCATAATGCCTTTTTGAGCCGAGGCCATACAGAAGTCAATGTTGTCCCTCTCGACATCGATCGGGATCATTCCGAGCGAAGATGTCGTGTCGGCGATGAGTATCGCTCCGTGCCTGTGCGCCATCGCTCCTATCTCTCTGATCGGGTTCAACACTCCGGTTCCGGTCTCGTGGTGGCAGCAATAGACCACAGCGATGTCCGGATTGGTCTCCAACGTCTCCTCTACGGCCTTAAGGTCGGGAATGTCATAGACTGAGGATTTCAGGTCTATGTGCGGCAGTCCATAGCATCTGCATACCTCGGCGGCCCTTGAGCTGTAGGCCCCGTTGTCCACGATGAGCATCTTCTTGCCTTCGGGCAGCAAGGAGTTGACGCAGACATCGATGCAGATTGTGCCGGATCCGCAGAACAGCACGCTTGTGTACTCGTTCGGGTCGGCGTGCACGACACCGAGAATGTCCTTGCGGAACTGTGCCATCCTGTCGGCGAACTCCTTTTCCCTCGGACAGATGTCCGGAACGATCAGCGCCATCTTGACAGTGTCCGTGGTTGTCGCCGGACCCGGGTTCAGAAGGACATTGCGCTTTATGTTCAATTTGTCTATACTCATTTTACATTTGTCTTTTATTCGTAAATAATCCGCGTCATTTGTTAAGAAACGACATCAAAGCGTCACGGTTCTGGATCGGTGTGGTGGTCGGGCGGCCAAGGTCTTTCCTGTTGCCTCTGTGCACTCTGACCTCAAGAAGAACCGGCCCGTCACAAGCCTTGATCCTTTGCAGGGCCACGGTCAGTTCTTCGGCTGTCGTGGCGAGGACCGCTTCCTTGTAACCAACAGCCTTGGCCACATCCGTCAGGCTCACCTTCAATCCCACCGTCGGCTGTCCGCCCACGGAGTCGTGCGCCCCGTTGTTGAAGATGACGTGGACATAATTGGCCGGAGCCTTGTCGGCGACAATGGCCATCGAGCCCAGATGCATCAATGCCGCCCCGTCCCCGTCGAAGCACCAGACCTTACGGTCCGTTCTCTCAAGGGCGATTCCGAGGGCAATCTGATTGGCGTGGCCCATAGACCCCACTGTGAGGAAATCCCGCTCGTGCCCTTGACCTTTGGCCGCCCTGTACTCGAATAACTCCCTGGAAATCATTCCGGTCGTGGAAACGATGACATCCTTTGGGCCAAGCGATGATGCGACCGTTTGGATAGCCTCTTCCCTTGAGAGAGGATATTCATTGACCTCGCTCCTTTGCAGCGAGTATGGCTCGAATGTGTTTTTCCGCACGATGAAGGCGAAAGCCTCGCCTGTCTCTTTCATATATCTGACAGCCTCGTCCAGCTGTTCCCGGAATCCGCTCTCGTCCTGGTTCAGAACCTCGTTCCTTATGCCCATCGCGTCCAGCAGCGGTATCGTGACCTTGCCTTGCTTCACGTGTTGAGGCTCGTCGTGGACTCCCGGCTCGCCTCTCCATCCTATGACTAGAAGTACGGGAATGTTGTAAACTTCCTTGTCAGTAAGCGACGCCAGCGGATTGATTGCGTTGCCTTCCCCGGAGTTCTGCATATAGACGCAAGGAATATGTCCGGTCGCGAGGTAGTGCCCGGCGGCGAGTCCTATTGCCCCTCCCTCGTTGGCCGCGATGATGTTGTGCCTGTCGTCAAGCGTGTTCGAGATGAAGGCGCAGATGTTCTTCAGAAGCGAGTCCGGCACTCCGGCGAAAAAATCTATCCCCTTCGCCGCGAGTGATTCTATGAATATTTTCGGAGAGAGCATATACCTGACTATTTCTTTGTCCCCGGGATGAGGTTGAGGATTTCCTTTATCGGCATACACAGCTCGTTGGCCTCCAGCGAGCGTCCGTGCTCCAGAATGGATTTCGCGCAGTTCACCATCGCTGGATAGGCACTGCGCAGCAGGTGGTTTGCATAGATGACAACGTTGATTCCCCATCCGGCCAGTTCGGTCTCGATGAATTGGTTGTAGGTCGTCGGCACCACCACGATCGGGGTGGTTTTGTCGGTCTCCCTGAACCTGTGGCAGAACTCCTTGATGTCCAATCCGTCCTTGTTCTTGGAGTGGATCATAATTCCGTCGGCTCCGGCCTTCACATAGGCATTGCAGCGCTCAAGAGCGTCCTCGATCGGTTTCCCGGCGATAAGGGACTCGCATCGGGCTATGATCATAAAGTCCTCGGTGATCTGGGCGTCTTTCCCGGCCTTGATTTTGGCACTGAAACCTTCTATGGTGTCCTGCGTCTGTACAGCGTCCGTTCCGAACAGAGAGTTCTGCTTGAGCCCGACCTTGTCCTCGATGATTACCGCCGAGATTCCAAGCCTTTCCAATGTCCTGACAGTGAACACGAAATGCTCGATCTTGCCTCCTGTGTCTCCGTCGAATATGACCGGTTTTGTCGTCACCTCAAGAGTGTCGTTGAGGTCGTGCAGTCTGGTCGTGAGATCCACGGCCTCGATGTCCGGCTTGCCCTTGGATGTCGAGTCCGTCAGAGAGGAAGACCACATTCCGTCGAACTGCCTTGTCTCACCGTTCACCTCCACGGATGTCTTTTCGACAATGAGCCCTGTCAGTCCACAGTGTGACTCCAGGATGCGCACTATAGGTTTTGCATCGATAAGCCTGCGCAGCCTTTTCATCCTGATCTCCGGGGTCGTCCCGAATCCTTCGATCTCCTCGGCGAGTCTGGAGGAGTTGATCCCTTGTGTGTAAGGGATTTCGATGACCTCGCCACCTATCTCCACCATCACTTTGAACACTTCCTCGCGGATCTTTTTGGCTGGCCCCTCTTTCCAGTCATCACCGTGGATAATGTAGTCCGGACGGTATTTCCGGAGGTTGTCAACGTAGCTCCATTCTTCCTGAGGAACGACATCAGCCACACCCTTGATGCTGCGCACGACAGCCTCCCTCTGCTCGTATGTCAGTACCGGCAGTCTTTTGTGTGTTGCGATCGCCTTGTCAGTGAACAGTCCGATGATCACATCCCCGTACTTCGCTCCCTCAGTGATGATGTTCGTCAGCCCAGGGTGCATCACATCGGCAATCATTCCAAGATATACTTTCTTCGCCATTCGTTTATATTCAATCTTTTTAGTATCAATTTATTGTCCGCTCTTTGCAAATGTCCTGGAACACGTGCCGAGCGGCAATGACTATAAACTTTCAAATATAGTCAAAAACCGCCGAATATCATTCCCCGTGGCCGGAAAATCGTCGCACTGACATTCCGGCATTGTCGTATGGTCGAAAAATTAGACCTTCACGATGCTTTTAAATGATATTTTGGTGAAATGGTTCAGAATTTGATATATTTGTCCTTCGGTTTTGAGGCGGTTGCGCTGCCTCGGAACGGTAAGTATAACATTAACAATTTTATAAGTTATGAAGAAAATTCTTACAACCATCCTTGCGGCATCTATGATGCTTATCGGAACAGTGGCTCTTGCCCAGCCTTCAATCGGTGTTGGTTTCGCCAACTCTACAGATTATTACAAAGTCAGCGGAAATAAGGAAAACACCACTCTCAGCGGATTTTATGTGGGTGGCTCATATAATCTTCCGATAGCCGGGGCTCTTAATGTAGCTCCGGGAATCTACTATTCATACCTGACAAAGAGCGATGCCGGCAATTATCTTGGAGCTAATGTGAAAGGTGATGTCAAAGAGCATTACCTCACTATTCCAGTAATGTTCAATCTCGGGCTGCCTCTCTCAGATGGCATAATAGGAAGGCTTTATGCCGGTCCGTCTTTGGCCTATGGGCTTGCTTCTAATGTGAAATATTCCGGTTCAGTGACAATTCCTGTGATCGGAACCATCAATGGCGACAAGACCGTCAACAACTACGATGACGACTACAACTACCGTCGTTTCGATGTTATGCTCGGCGGCGGCGTTGCCATTGACTTCTTCGATATGGTTCGTTTCAACGTAGGCTATGACTACGGCCTTGTCAACCGCTATTCCGGAGACGGCGACATCACCCGCCACAGAGGCCAACTCAGCGTCGGCGTCGCCTACCTCTTCTAAGGTTTGAATATCCAACGAATATAAACGGTCAGGAATTTTCCCTGGCCGTTTTTTATGTTAATAAAGTCTTACTACGGAAGCGGCTTTTAGACGAAATAATGGATAATCTGAAGTAAAATACCTATATTGCTTCAAAATTAAAGATGATGCAGACATTTTCAGATAAGGTGACAGCGGAGCTTGACGCTCTTCATTCGGAAGAGAAACGGGTGACGCTGCCACGGTTTTTCAAGTGTGGACCCGGTGAGTATGGTGAAGGAGACTGTTTCCTCGGAGTTGTCGTGCCGGATGTGCGGGCTGTGGCCAGAAAACATTTGGACGCATCACTGCCTGAAGTCGGAGAACTGATGGAATCCCGGTGGCACGAGGTCCGGCTTTGCGGGTTGCTGATACTCGTGCTGCAATGCCGGAAGTCCGTGCCGAAGGAAGTTCTGGATTTTTATCTTTCGCGCACCTCACGGATCAATAATTGGGATCTTGTGGATCTGTCTGCCCCTGCGATTGTCGGAGGCTACCTTCTTAGGAATATTCCTGAGCGTAAACTGCTATATTCATTGGCGGAAAGCGACTTGCTATGGGATCAGAGGATCGCTGTCGTCTCGACTATGACGCTGATTCGGGCTGGGGAGCAGGATGATACCTACAATCTGGCTGTCAAGCTGATGCGTCATCCGCACGACCTGATGCACAAGGCTGTGGGATGGATGCTCCGTGAGGCCGGCAAACGCGACCAACACCGCTTGGAACTCTTCCTTGATGAATATGCTGCTTCGATGCCACGCACAATGCTTCGCTACTCCATCGAGAAATTTCCGGAGCCTCTGCGAAAGCATTATCTTCAGAAAAAATAGGTAAGTTGACCTTCCGCGGGACTTCGACGGCAATTTATCTTTTCATCGGGATGGCCTTATCCGACCGTCACATTCTCGATCCTGATCTTGAAAGTCCCGGAGGGGGCTTGAACGTCCACCACATCGCCGGTCTTCCGTCCCATCAATGCAGCGCCGATCGGAGACTTGCAGGAGATCTTGCCTTCCTCAAGGTTCATCTCGTGCGGACTCACTATGGTGTATGTCATTCTGGCGTTAGAGGCCATATTCGTGAACTCCACCTTGCTGAGCAATGAGATCTGGTCTTTAGGCAAAGCCGATGTGTCGATGATCCTTGAATATTGCAGTACCTTCTGCAGAAAACGTATCCTGCTGATGGCCTTACCTTGGGCCCTACGGGCGGCGCGATATTCAAAGTTCTCGCTCAGATCCCCCTGCGCGCGTGCCTCCGACAGATCTTCCTTGATCCGTGGATATTCAACGTCTATAAGATGATTAAGCTCGGCGACGATCTGGTCGTAGCGTTCCTTTGACAGGTATTCCATACAGCAATGTTTGATAAGTCAAGGCAAATGTACGAAAAACTATCGTTTTTAGCTCTCGCCAGACTCCTTTTTTGTTTTCTCCGGTGAAACGCTCTTTCCTCGGACAAACGGACTCAATCCTGCGTCTCCTCCGGTGAAAACCCCCTCTGACGGACAAACGTGATGTGAATGAAGATTTCTCCGTGGAAAACCTTTTCTGCTGGACAAAAATGGATATTCATAGAAGGCAACGCACAGGGATGGATGTTGTTGTGGCGGCAGTGCATATTAAAAAATGAAAATTTTGGTTGCGAAAACCGGAGAATGGGCGTATATTAAACAGATCGTTTTGTCTAATGAATATTCAATGACTTGCTTATGAGGATTATACACACAAGTGACTGGCATCTGGGACACGTTCTGTACGGGTACGACAGGAGTAGGGAACAGAGGGCGATGCTCGGCCAGATCGAGGAGATTGTCGGGGAGGAGAAACCTGACGCATTGGTGGTCAGCGGGGATGTTTACCACACGGGACAGCCTTCGGCGGCTGTGCAGAAGATGTTCACGGAGGCGGTGATGAGGCTGCACGAGGCGTGCCCGGAGATGGAGATCGTCATCACGGCGGGGAATCACGACAGCGCGTCAAAGCACGAGGTCTCGCGAATATTATGGGAGACACAGAAAGTGAATATGATCGGCTCCGTGGACAAGGACGATGCGGACAAACTGATTGTTGATGTTCCGGGAAAAGGATTCATCATCGCCATCCCGTACGTGAATGAGAGAAGTATGCCGGAAGGGTTCAGCCAGAGCCTGTTGGACAAGGTGGCCGAAAGGAACACGGAAAACCTTCCTGTTGTCGTTTCAGCCCACACGACAGTGGCCGGAAGCAACTTCACCGGACACGAGGATATTCGTGAATTGTCTGTGGGAGGGATTGACTCTGTCGGGTTGGAAGAGTTTGGCGAAGGGTATGACTACATCGCGCTCGGACATATTCATAAGCCGCAGACAATCGCTGGCTCCGGGGGAAGGGCGCGCTATTGCGGCACGCCGCTGCCGGTCAGTTTCGACGAGGCATACGGGCATAGTGTGTCGGTCGTGGAGATCGCCTCGCACGGGGCAGTTCCGCAGGTCTGGGAAGTGCCGATAAAAAACCTTTGTCCGCTGGTGAATATTCCTTCATCCGGCTTCGGGAAATGGGAAGAGGTGAAGGAACTGCTGAAAGACTTTCCTAAGGACAATGTGGCGTATATTAGGCTGAACGTCGAGGTTGAGGATAGCCTTCCGCCGGATGCGGTGGTTGAGGCCAGGAATATTCTGAGTGGCGGACTTGGGCTTTTCTGCACGATAAACGCGCGTCGTTCCGCCACAGGGAAAACGGATCGTAAAACTCTTTCCGTGTCGGAGTTCCGGGCTATGGAACCGCTTGAGGTCGCGCGACTTTACGCCGAGGACACAGGGATAACGTTCACGGACGAGCTGGCGAAACTGTTCCGTGAGGCGGAGAAAGAGATTGAGGATGACCGTAATAGATGATTGACTTATGAAAATACAGAAACTTACTATCCACAACATCGCGTCCATCGAGGACGCTGTGATTGATTTTGACAGCAAACCGTTGTCTGACAGTGACGTTTTCCTCATCACCGGCAAGACCGGGGCGGGGAAGAGCACGATTCTGGACGCTATATGCCTGGCGTTGTACGGGGACACTCCAAGGCTGGCCAACACGCAGATGGAAGGCAGTTCCGCTGATCAGGGGGATGATGTCAAGGTTGACAGTCCGGCCAGGCTTCTTAGGCAGGGGACAGGAATGGGGTATGTCAAACTTGATTTCAAAGGAACCAACGGTGTCGATTACGAGGCGGAATGGTCGATAGCACGTGCGAGGGAAAAAGTCGGTGGCAAACTTCAGGGTAAAAAATGGACTTTGAAGAATATGAATTCCGGGGTGACCTATTCAAAGGATTCGGAGGTCAAACGGGAGATAGGAAATGCCGTCGGCCTGAGCTTCAGCCAGTTCTGCCGGACCACAATGCTGGCTCAGGGAGAGTTCACCAGATTCCTCAACAGCAAGGACAACGAGAAGGCCGAGATTCTGGAGAAGATCACCGGCGCGGACATCTACACGAAGATCGGCGCGAAGGTTTTTGAGATCACCAAGCGTAAAGAGGGTGCCTGCAAGGACGCTGAGGAGAAGATATGCGATGTCAAGATTCTTTCTGATGAGGAGAAAGAACTGAAACTCAAGGAAAAGGAAGATAAGTTGGCCGAGGCGGAATCAGCCCGTGTGGCGAGGGACGAGTGTGGTAAGAAAAGGGATTGGCTGAACCAGGAGGCCAGATTGAAGGCTACGATTGAATCTGATTCCAAAACTGTCGCGGACAAGGAGGCGTTTGTAAGTACTGATGAATATGTCGCCGAGGAGAACCTTGCCGCCTCGTTCAGGGCTACGGAGGAGGCGCGTGGAGGTTTGGAAAACCAGATGAGGAATGAGGTGGCCGCGGCGGAAGCCAGAACAAGAATCTCTGGATTGTCGGAGAGATACCGGTCGATAAAAGGAGGACTGGCTTTCCTGGACGATGAGGAGAAGAGGCTGACTGAGGAAAAAGCCTCTGTTGATGCGGAGTTGGAAAAGGATGCTCCTTTGCTGCCTGTTCTGGAGAAGGAACAGACCATTGCGGGACACATAGGTGTCATCGAGAGCGGTCGGGAATATATTCATAAGTCAGAAGACGGACTTTCGCTTCTTAGGTCGGATCTGACGGAACGGCTGCTTCCGGCGTTGGAAAAGACGAAGGAAGCGGAGAATGCCGCCGGGAATGGCCGGAGGCTTGCCGAGGAGGCTCAGAAGAAGGCTGAGGAGGCATTGACCGAGTCAAACGCCGCTGTGATCCGTAAGGAGATTGGCGATTTGAAGGAAAAGTCAATGGATGTCAAACTGGCTCAGGAGCGGCTTTCGCTTTTAGAACAGCTGATCGTAAAGCATCAAGCGGAAGCGCGGGATATCGCTGAGAAAGAGAAGGCGCTTGAAGACAAGGTCGCTGAGCGGGATTTTCTGGCCAAGGCTGCGGAAACCGAGCGTATTAAGTCGGAGTTCGCGGAAGAAGTCTATAGAATGCAGAGCATAACGGTTGAGGACACCGTCAAGGCCATCCGTAACAACCTTAAGGTCGGGGACATCTGTCCTGTCTGTATGAGAGAGATAGAATCGGCACTGCCGACAGACTTGGAACTGCAGAAACGTCTTGCCCCTCTTGAGAGTGCGTGCGAGGAGGCCAGGATTATATACCGTAATGACAAGGAACGTTACGACCGTCTTGTGGCTGAGACAGGCGCAGAGACTGATCAGTTGCAAAAGCGGAAATCAGCCTTCGAGAATGACCGTGAGGTGGACCGGATGACGGAATCAGTTATGTCTGCTGTGAAGAAATGCGGTTTGACAACAATAGAAGACGGAACCAAGGAGACGCTTGAGGCGATGTTTCAGGAAATATGCTTGCGTTTGTCAGAACTTGTTGAAAAGGAGAAGGTTTGTGCCCGTCTTGAGAAAGATGCCTCCGAAGCGAGAAAGTCAAGTGTCGTCGCCAGGGATGCCGTGGATAAGGCGGTCGCCGCGCGTGTCAAGGCTGAAAGCGTTGTCCAGACCAAGAAGTCCGAGATCGAAAGGGTTGAGGCACTTGTATCGGACAGAAGTAAGGCTATTTCATCGGCAGAGCAAGCGGTCGGAGAAATTCTCGCTGGCTCGCCTTGGGAAGGAAACTGGCGTGAAGACACGGGCATATTCAAAAAAGAACTTGCAGAGGCGGTTCGTTCGCATCGGAAGCGTTTGGAGCGTTCGGAGAGTCTGAGTAAAGCGGCAGATGAATTGAGAGGGAGGATTGGCATCGTGCGAGGGACGGTGGCGGCCATAGAGGAAATGATGCCATCGTGGAAAGAACTTCCGGCTGCTGAGGCTATGAATATTCCGGAATTGTCTAATAAGGCGGATTCGGTCAAGAGTGCCTTGATTCTGGAGAGGCACAAACTTTCGCAGGCCGAAGAAAACGCCAAGGCGGAGGTGGCCAAGGTGGAGGCGTTCCTGTCGGAGCATTCTGAATATGACAGAGCAGCCTTGAAGGCTCTTTCTGAATATTCAGTGGGGGCGATTTCAGAGATCGAACTTAGGCACCGGAAGGCCGCGGACGAGTTGGCGGCGGCGAAGGTCACTTTGGCGACGGATCGGAGAAATGAGTCTGAGCATCAGTCGAATAAACCATTGCTTGCGGACGAGGACACGGTGGAAAGTCTGGAAACATTGTACAAGAGTAACGATGAGGCTATGTCGAGAGCCACGAGCGATGTGGCCCTTCTGACCGAGGCTCTAAGGCAGGATGAGGAGAACCGTGAGAAGGCCGGCAAGTTGAGGGAGGCGGCCGACAGACTCCGGGATGAATATGTGAAGTGGAACACTCTGAATAACTTGATCGGTGACAGTAACGGCAGGAATTTCCGTAAGATAGCCCAGAGTTATGTGCTTGGCAGCCTTGTGAAGGCGGCGAACCTTTATATGAAGGATCTGACTGACAGATATGTTCTCAAGGTTGTGCCGGGAACATTCGTCATCGAGGTTGAGGATGCCTATCAAGGCTATGTCTCCCGTCCGGCCAGCACGATTTCCGGTGGAGAGAGCTTCCTCGTGTCCCTTTCCCTGGCCTTGGCTCTGTCCGACATCGGCGATGGCCTTGCCGTCGGCACATTGTTCATAGACGAAGGTTTCGGCACCCTTTCCGGCGAGCCTCTCCAGAATGCCGTGAACACGCTGAAGACCCTCCGTACGAAGTCCGGCAGACAGGTCGGCATAATCAGCCACATCGAGGAACTTCAGGAAAAGATTCCGGTACGGATAGAAGTCAACCAGAATGAGCGGACGGCCACAAGCACAGTGACAGTGGTCTCCTGATTGGGTTGCGTTTTTTAGTAAGAAACTGTTTTGTTGTTTGAAGATTTTTCACCTCAAAAGGACGTTTCAAACAAATCAAAATAACTTCTAAGTGTTAGTTGATAAAGGTTACTATGTTTTTTTAGGATTATTTAGATAGTTGATTATAAGAAATATGCCGTTGAACAAAAATGCCATAGCAAGGTACCGCCGCCTGGACGCTTGCTTTAAAGATCAGAACCGGCAATATTACATTGAGGACTTGATTAGAGAATGCTGCGATGCGATCCGGACTTCGGACAACCCTGAAGCGACAGTCAGCAGAAGTCAAGTGTTCGCCGACATCAAACACCTGATGGATGAATATCCAGATGCGATAGTCAAAAAGAGAGGGGAGCGGGGGCGTGTCTATTACCGGTATGCGGATCCAGGTTTCTCAATCAATAACAGACCGTTGTCTGTCGATGAGGCCAAGATGATCCGTGACACGATCCAGATGCTCGGACGCTTCAAAGGCCTGCCGAATTTCGATGTGTTGGAGGATGCCGCCAAGCGCTTTGAGGAATTCGGTTTGACATCCGAGAATATCGACTGCGTAGGATTTGAAAGCAACGAGGATCTCGTAGGGTTGGACCATTTCGACGGGCTTTTCAAGGCGATAGAGGGCAGACAGGTACTGAAAATAAGATATTCACCGGCCTTTAGTCAGGAGGAGGATCGAATATTCCATCCATATTATCTGAAACAGTACAATTGCCGCTGGTTCCTGCTTGGCTTCGATGTGAAGGTGCAGGCCATCAGGAACTTCGCTTTGGACCGGATAAAGGGCTTCTCTGTCGAAAATGACATTGAATATATTCCTTATAGTGGAGGTGGTTTTGAGGATTATTTCAAGGATGTGGTGGGCGTGACCATTATGGAGAATGAGCCGGTTCAGGACATAGAGTTTCTGGTCTATGATGAGAAGACATTCAATTATCTGACAACAAATTCATTTCATCCAAGCTTGACGATCCTGAAGGGATACTCTGACGAGGAACCCGCCAGAATGAGCGTCACCGTCCGCCCGAACTGGGAGCTTGACGCCGCTCTGCTAAAGTACGCTGACAACATCCGCATAGTCTCCCCGGGACCATTCCGCCAACATTTCCTCGCCCGGATCAGAAAGAGCCTTGAGCGGAATGAATGATTCTTAACCGTCAAAAAGTAAGCACCTTGCATCTGTAGCTGTAGGATGCTTTGTAGGCTTTCTTCATATCTTCGGACAAGAAAGACCTGTCTATCAGTTGAATGGCTTTAGGAACTGGAGAAGAGAATCTTTCCAATTCCTTGGCTATCACTTTATCTGGAAGTCCTATCCTTTTTCCGAACTCGGTGAAGTCATTATGACCGATGTTATGAGTGTCCGACATATTCATTCCCTCTTTAAATAGACCTTTATCCAATGCGAATATGCGAGGCTCCCGAAGTTGCAGTGATGTGTTGACAAGATCATAGGCCGGGGAAAGTCTATATTCCCCATTCCTTTCGATAAGTGAGAAATTCTTAAGGTGAGCGTCGTCGTTAAGCGTCACGAAGTTGAAAAGAATTAGCCGGTAGAAGCGCCTTATGTCAACAAGCGAAGCTTTTACATATCGGCGTATCACCTCGGCGCATTCCTCGTAACTTGCCTTGGCGTATTTATAATTAGCGCCGCCATTGTCTTTGCTGTAGCCGAGAAGAGCCGCGAAATCTTCCTGTTTGTACTTTCCAAGTGGGTGAACATCAAACCTTTTGGTGAGATATGCCGGAGTTCCATCTTTGAAGAAGCAAAGCCCGTTCGCGGCCGTCTCTATTCCATAGGCCTGCGAAGCGATCTGCATTGTCACGTGCTCATTGGCATTGCAGAAGTCTTTGTTTATGATGTGATAACCGGTCGGACGTGGTTTCAGGATGAACGTTCCCTGCTCATTCTCATTACTATACCGCAGTCTGCCATCATCACCTGCCACCACAGAAAACTTCGACTGGACTCCGGAAAGTGAGATACGGCCTGCATTTTTGATGGCAATGTCCCCTTCGCTGGACTCGTCTTCAGGACTTGAGCCTGAGAATATGTGCGAGATCTTCCTTCCATCGAAAAGAGACCTTATTGCCGATGGAGAATATGTGTCATACCCCTCTTCGAGTGTTGACGGGCAAATGTTTAATTTGTTCATACCTCAATGGTTTTGACTGTGATGGCCCCAATGGTGTCAAATGCGCAGGTTGCCAGCATTATCCCGAAGTCATCCTCCGGGTCTATTCTATGAAGCTGCGACTGAAGTTGCCTGTTCTCCCCCTCGGAAAGCATATTCGCAAAGGTTGGAAAGAGATATTTTGAGTGATATGGCTCACTTCTGAGTGGCAAGGTGAGACTCACCGGCTCTGCATTCTCTCCAAGGAGATACGCTCTGTCGTAGGTGAATGAATATTCCTTGTTGTCATCCTCCAAAAGTGTCCCGCACTTGATTCCATGCAGGAATATCTCGCAAAGTCTCATAATATCAACCCTTTAGTTAGTTGTCATTTCAAGTCCCAACACCTCGCAGATTGACAGATAAGTGGAGATTTTAGGGTCTCCTTGCCCTCTCTCCACCGCCACGACAGTGTTGATACTGATTCCGGCGAGATCCGCAAGCTACGTTTGTGTTATCTTAAGAGCCTTCCGCCGTTCTTTTATCTGAGATCCTATCTTCTTCATTTTCGCAATGTGTTGGTATTATTTGACAATATTAGCGATTATTTGTTGGACTTGCAAATGAAATCGTACTGCGGTGTGAATTTTGATGGAGTCCGCAAGTGTTTTGTTGATTTTTAATACCGTTCACGGAGCAAGGGGTTGTCTTCCTGACCTGACTGATGCACCGTTATTTAGGTTGGCTTAAAAATGCCCTGATAGTTAAGTTGTTTATAGTTAATGCGATATGCGATGCTGATAGTCAAAATGGAAGACCAACGTTTTACAACTGATTGATAGTCAGTTAGTGATGGTTCACCGCTTTATTATCAATGTTTTATGGAATCATACGCACCTCAATCCGAAAACGTATTAAAGAAAAATGATTCTGGTTGCGTATTGCTGGAGAATCACGTATTATGGGTGTAAACATAAGAAGAAACTGTTAATATGATGACAATGAGACTATTGATGCAAGCACCGCCTAAAACGCAGGATGATGTGAAACGCACTGCGAAATATTCCGGTATGGAAACAACCGATGAAGCAGATGAGATTAAGGTGTTTGAGCGAAATGTCCCTTTCCTTGTCGAGAATAAAGACCGCATCTGTCTGATGGCAGGATTGTCTGCCGTTCGTGTACCATTGCCTGCTTATGGCATAAAGGGACGGATAGCGCTTGGCGCATTGGCGAGACTGTGGCGGAACCCGGAAAGCGGTTTCGTCTGCAAATGCACCTGCGGCTCAGACGCTTATCTGTACTCCTGCTCCGCCGACCCGCTTGCCGGCATGGTCCGTAATTCCGTCTATTGCCCCACTTGCGGCAAGTTCTCGGTCATTACTAAGCGTGGACAATGCAAATATGATGTTGTGTAAAATTAACTGAAAATAAGAAGAATTAGGTCAACGTTCATAAATTATTCATTATTTTTGCAAATGAGATAAGAACAACGGTTTTTAAGCGACCCATAATCTATATATAACACAAATTGATATGAGAGAGTATTCAGTAGGTGAAGAGTATGAATTTATAGTTAATTACTATTATAC
>CAVKYA010000014.1:0-19664 GCA_963660255.1 Bacteroidaceae bacterium
AGCGTACACCGCCATAGGAATATGCTTCATCGTGTACGTGCCCAGTCCTCCGGAATATTTATCCCCATATTCAGACTTGGACTGCCCGATGGTGAACCATATTCCCCTGTAGCCATCCACCGTCTGCGAGAGGTCTTCCACAGAGAAGGCGACCTCCGGAACAATGACATCCTGAGTGCTTTTGAATATGTCGCCGGCGCCACCGAGCGGGCTCCAGACACTGCCGTACGTAAGAGGTCCGTCCCCGGCATCCTTGAGCCTCACCGTCTGGATGCGGCCACCGCCGTGTGATTCCACATATTCAGTCTTCAAAGAGCCGTCCGCCGCGGTGAATGTGAATTCCATTCCCTTGATGTCGTCAGGGCACGACGAACTCAGGATTATCTCGACCCCGCTTCCTGTGTAGGATGCCGCAAGGACAGACCGGTTCTCCAGACCGCTCTCATATTCAGAGCCATAGACTCTCACTTCGATTCCGGCTCCGGTGAAGGTTCCGCCGTTTTTGGCGCGCCAGGTCACGGAGAATGTTCCAGTTCCTTCCGGCACAGGACTCAGCACGGCGGATCCATCCTTGCCGTCAACATCAATTTCGAAGCGGTTCCCGCCACCTTCCAGCGCAAGACCGGCGATAGTTTCCGGGACTCCGCTCCATTTGCAGACTACCCGTTCCCTTCCGCCAAGAAGAGAGATCTTTCCGGCTCCGCCAAGCTCCAGCACATCCTCGTTCTTTACGGAGCAAGCAGCCGCCACCAAAAACAAGGTGGCAACTGCGGATAGAATATGGTATTTACGGGTAAACATCAATGAGGTCGGCTATTTTCTCTCAGCCTTTCTGACCAGTTCCGGCTTCTGCCAATCCTGTGTCATATTGTAAGGCATTCTGTAAACATCGCCTTCGCTGTTGCAGAAATAGAGGTACGAGACACTCTTTTTGTCAGGGTTGCCGTCGGCCCAGAAAGCATAGAAGCCATCGTTGCAGTTCAGCGGCCTTCTGGCATACCCGTGGTTGCGCGGACTGTTGTGAGTCAAGGTCTTGTAACGCTTCCAGGTCTTTCCGCCGTTGAAACTCTTCCACATCACCATCTCGCCGCCTGTTCCCCAGAGTTGAGGGCCTGGATCGGACGGGGTGATTATCGTCATCACCTTGCCGTCAACCCAAAGGCTTCCGCTGTCGTAGCAGTGAGTTGACTCCGCGAAGTCCGAGAAAGCCCATTTCTTTCCTGTCCAACGGGCCACCGAATGCGTGCGGATTCCTCCGTCCGGACCTGTAAGATGATTGTCGCTGGTCACATAATAGATGACAGGATTGCCCTTGATATCAAAATTAATGTCCTTGATGTAGCAATTTCTGCCCTCTTTGCGGAAATCACGGATAAGGGCCGGTCCCTGCTCTCTGAGAATAGGAAGCTCAACGACAGTTCCGTCAGCCGTGGTCCAGGTCTTGCCCCAATCCTTGCTCTGGATGTAATAGATGTTCGTTCTGGTGTCCACGCCGCCGTTGATGTGACGGTTGAAGCAGCAGACAAGCTTCTCGCCGTCATAGTTGGCGAACTGATAGTGGCCGGACTTCTCTTCCCCCGGTTCGATGATCGACGCTATAGGCTGGAAATCAGACCAGTTCACACCATCCTTGCTGGTTTGGAAGAACGTCCTGCGGACTCCGTCATAGCGGGTGTCGAACAGGAAGAATCCTTTCTCCTTGTCGTAGATGACCTCCGGGTAGGCCATTATGCTTTCGTTGATATATTCAAACGCGGAGATGTCGTAAGGCTTCACGCTGCGATAACGGATGCCAGGGCGCTTGTTTGCCCTTCCGGCGACGAAGACCCAGATGTAGCCGTCCTTGTCAATCTGGACGGTAGGGTCATCGTGAGGGTCATAGACACCGTAGCATCCTTTGTCGTGCACGACCACGGGCTTTGACAGCATCCCGGTCTTGTGGTCATAGCACCCTATCATACAAAGAAGGTACTTCTCCCCAGTGTCCGGAGCGCCGCCATAGACGAAGAACGTCTTGTCGGCTTCCTTGGAATAGACCGCCATAGGAATATGCTTCATCGTGTACGTGCCCAGTCCTCCGGAATACTTGTCGCCATAATCCGACTTGGCCTGGCCGATGGTGAACCATATTCCTCTGTAGCCGTCCACTTTCTGACCGTCCATACAACCTTCGAAAGGATGTTCAAGCCTGTCCTTGTTGACTACTACCCCGGCAGGCTTCACGGAGGTCTGTACGATCGCCTTGGTCTGAGCTCCGGCGCTGAAAGCGACGAACGCCGTGAGAATTGTGATGAGTGTCTTTCTGATCATTTCTTGAATGCAAATCTTAATGGTGCAAAATTAGTCCATCAAAACGCATTCGCAGGGCATAAAAGTCTCATAAAATTGTCCGTGAATCTCAATCCCGTTAACGAGCACGGAAAACTACTACATTGTGAACTCCTTAGGGGATTTCCCGAATTTCTGACGGAACACCCTTGAGAAATGTGACGCGGAGCTGAATCCCAGCATATCCGCTATCTCGCCTACCCTCCACCGGCCTTCCTTAAGCATAGAGGCCGCCTTGTTGAGACGGTAGGACAAAATGAAATCATTCGGAGTCATACCGGTCAGGGACTTCATCTTCCGGAAGAAGCTGGCACGGCTCATACACATCTCCCCGGCAAGGGCCGTGATGCTGATCGAAGTCTCAGAAATGTTGTCCTCGATGTATTTCCTAAGGCCGTCGATGAAAGCCCTGTCATCGGCGCTGATGCTTTCGAGTGGGTCTTTCCTGCTTTCGTCAGTCACCGCCTCCTGGGAAGTGAAGCTTTCCCGAAGTTTCTCCCTTGTCGCCATAACGTTCCCGATGAGCGTGAGGATCAGTTCGGCGCTGAAAGGCTTGGTCACGTACAGGTCCGCCCCGTGCTGATAGCCTACCAGACGATCGTCCTCTCCGGTCTTGGATGTCAGAATGACCACCGGAATATGACTGAGCATCTTGTCTTCCTTGACCCGACGGCAAAGCTCGTAGCCGTCAACCTTAGGCATAACGACATCCGTCAGGATAATCTCAGGCAGGACATCATTGACAAGATCCAAGGCATCGGCCCCGTTGGAGGCGGTGTACACATCGTATCTGGACGAAAGTATGTCCTTCAGCCAGGCCAGCAGAGAAGCGTTGTCCTCGACCACCAGCACCTTCGGCCGCCCGTGATCCGCGCCATCACCCTCAGAGACCGACACTTCCTCCTTGTCAGGCTCAATCGCCATCATCCCGTCTATCACATCCGGGCGGATATCCTTTCCGGAATCCGAAATCTCATAGAGGCTCTCGTCCACCGGCAAGGCAAAGACAAAGCGCATTCCGCCCTCCTCACGGACCTGAGCGTTGACCGCCCCGCCGTGAATCCTCAGAAGTTCCTTGACGTAATGCAGGCCGATTCCGGTTCCGGCGACGGTGTTCTCGGTCCTCGCCAGTCTGGTGTAGCGATCGAATATGTGCCTGACATCCTCCTCCTTCATTCCGACACCGTCATCCGTCACGGAAATCTGTAGATAGGACGAGGACTTCCGGCAACCTTCCAGAATCGGATCCGGACAATCCACACGTTCGGCCAGAATACTTACGTGCCCCCCCTCCGGAGTGTATTTCAACGCATTGGAGACAATGTTCACGACAACCCGAGCCAGTTTGTCCGCATCGACCGGGACATTCTTCAAGTCTCCGGCGCAGTCGCAGACCAGATCGATGGACTTTTCGTGAGCCTGGAACGAGAAACTCTCCGTGAGCCTGCGCAAAAGGTAAGGCACATCAGTCCAGGAAACTGACAGAGGCAACGCTCCGTTTTCTATGCGGCTTAGGTTCAGCAACTGGTCCACGAGGTTCAACAGGTTCTTCATATTATAATTGATGGAACCTATCATCTTGTCAAAGCTCTCCTTGTCACGGATGCGGGACAGCATATTGACAGGCCCGTAAACCAAAGCCAGAGAAGTCCTGAGTTCGTGCGAGATGTTCGTGAAGAAATTCACCTTCATCTCGGACAGTCTCTTCTCACGGTTCAGGTCGTCCTTCGCGGCCTGAAGCTCCATCTCCTCCATCCTGCGGTTGATGATGAACCTGGAGACCGCCATCATAGCCGCGACCGCAAGCGCGATGTATGCGAGCAATGCGTACCAGGAAAGCCACGGAGATTCCCTTATGACAATCTCCAACCGGCGAGGTTCCTTGCTCCAGAAGCCGTCCACATTGCTTGCCTTGAGCTCAAAGACATAACGCCCCGGCGGCAAATGCGAGAAATTGACACGCCTATAGCCTCCGATGTCGTTCCATTCATCATCAGTATGATTCCCAGTCAGCCGGTAAGAGAATCCGATGTTGTCATCAGCGATGAACGAGACTGGTTCGAAACGGAGACCTATGCTGTTCTGGTTGCGCTTAAGGACGATCCTGTCGGTGTCATCAATAAGGCGGTCAAGGATATTCCCGTCCCTTGGTTTCTGTTCCACTCCATTGATACTCAGCCCGGTAAGGACAATCTTCACAGGCTCGTCTGAGATGTTCGAGATAATACGATCGGAGAAGAAGAACGCCAACCCCATATTGCCGCCGAAAAACATCCTGCCCGAATGAGACGCGGCGCTTCGCTTACAGAACTGCTGCGTGTCCATCCAGCGGCCTTGGTAATAAGTGATCGGCTTGTCAAAGCGCTTCGTCACCACGGAAAGGCCGTAGGATGTTCCCACCCAAACGTTCCCTTCCTTATCCGCGGCGATGCTGGCGATGTCGTTGCTCCCAAGCCCGTTCTTGACTGAATATTCCTTGACAATCCTGCCTCCGTCGCAGCACAGCAAGCCTTTGGAGCAAGTGCCAACCCATAATTCTTCATTCTGAATATACAGGCACGACACATCGTCAAGCGTTCCTTTGGCATCCGCCCCGGCCAAGAGGTATCTTTCGACTCCAAGAGTGTTCGGAGTGACAAGGAACAGTCCGGAATCCTTGGCGGCGACAAGAAGCCGGTTCTCATCAAACTTTATAATATCCTGAATATCCAAGCCCCGAAGCAGTACAATGCTGTCAGTTTCTCTGTCAAGTCTCACGACTCCATCAGGGGTGGCCGCCCACATCGTCCCGTCTCCATCCTCGCAAAAGGCATTCACCTCTATCCCGTCGGTCACAACCCTGGAATCCAGAATCTCTGAGTTCCTTGTTCCGCAAACCGCCACCTTCCCGGCCATAGCGATCCAAAGCCTGTTCTTCCCGTCCAAAGCTAACGCCTGGATGCCTTTTTCTCCGAGAGCGTCCAAAGGCTTGCATTTGCCGTAGTTATACCATATGTGTTTCGAGGTAGGGATGTCAAAGGCCACCAATCCTTTGTAGTAGCTTGCCATCCAGACAGTCTGAGAGTTCTTAGAGGCGGTGGCGCAGTTTATATACTTGCCGAAGGTAGCCCTGCCCAAGGCAGAAGCGTACTTGAAATTCTTCTTCTCCAAAAAACGAACACTGTAGCCTCTGTCCGTTGTGCCGATCCACGGATGGTTCTCGCTGTCCCTGAACCCACAGCTGAAATCACTCATATAACTAAGGTCGAACCTCCTGACGGCATCCTTGCGTACATCCCCGTCGTTCAGCTCCACCGTATAAATTCCAACACCTGGCATACACACATACATCGTACCCAGCACAGGCAGTATCGTCGTGACGGAACGCCCGGACACAAGTTCGATGAGTTTGGACAAACGTTGGTCGTCATCCGGCCGCATCGTGCCGGCGTCACAAATGGACAAGCCCTCATTCCTGCCGAACCATATCCTGCCACGGTTGTCCGAAGCTACGCACCTGAAAGCCGACTTGACCGGCAATGCCTCGGAACCGACAACAGCGGCCGATTTGTCGAATTTGACGATATGGATTCCATCTGAATGTCCGCCCCAAAGGCAGCCGGATCCGTCAGCCGTCAGTACCGACACATTGTGCGACGGTGTGTTTTGGATCGACACAATCCGTTTTGCCTCCGGATCCAGAAGGGCAATCCCCTGCCCCTTTCCATAACCGACAATCAAGCCGTCATTGAAAACCAGACCGCCCAGCGCGGGACAATCCTCCAACCTGACGAAAGAATCATTAAGCTCGTCATACCAACATACACCGTTGTCCGTCGCCACCCAAAGCACTCCGGCACCGTCTGTAGCCAAAGACAGGACGATGTTGGATGGCAGGGCTCCTTCTTCCTCGTCATCGTGGAAATAATGCTGGTAATCGTGCCCGTTGTAGCGGCAAAGGCCGTTATCTGTCGCTATCCACACATACCCCTTGGCATCCTGCGCAAAAGAATGGATCGTAAGGTTGGGGATATCACCCACGTTACGCGAACCGGCGAAAGCCCCGAACGCACACAGGAAAAGCGCAAAAAACAGGAATATGTACCGCAGCGGTCTCATTACCTCAAGACAAGAATATCAGGTTCCTTCACCTCGATACGGTGTTTTCCAAGCTTATAGACTCCAGGTTTGTGGACAATGGCGCAGACTGTGCCTTTGTAGGAAACCGCCTGACAGGAAGAGTCATTGCGGAGCACCTTCACGTTCCGGCTTCCGGCAAAGCCAGCCGTAGCCTCAGCCGTGGCATCCGGCAGAAGCGCGTATGCATAATTTTGCGGTCCCGCCGCCACCTTGTGCTCGACCCAGCACTTGAAAACACGGAGCGTGTCCGACATCCCCTCATAGCAAGGAGCCATCATTCCCCAACTGCCGGTCTGCTCCGAAGTCTCAACACAAAGAGGATTCCCGTCAAGAGACACATAACCTTTACCGTCGTGCCACACCCATCCGGACTTGCGGCCCTTGACAGGATCAGACACAAACCTCGTCTGGTCCAGAGAGGTTGTAAGTCTCGTCATCGTCGGATCCTCAGCCCTTATGTCCGCACCGAGAGCCACGACCGCGTCAGGAAAGAAGAAATCAGACTTCAGGGCGTGAAGACTGTCACGGTCAACCTCCATAACGGCAAGCATAATCTCACCGTCCACCTTGCCCTTCACGTATGCGGAATGGTTCTCCCTGTGCCATTGATCCTTGTGGCACGGAATCGGCTTTCCGTTCTCGTATGACGTGACTCCCGGAATCTTCCTCCAATCCCAGCAGGCGAAAATATTCTCATATTCATTTCCGGTCCACATCATAAGAAGTGCCCCGTCGGCCGAGAAATTCGCCAGCAGATTCTCCGCGTTGGTATATTCAAAGCCGATTGTGCGTGTCGATTGCATCCTGACGGAGGCGTACCACCGAGGGGTTCTGTAGATGCCGCAGTCCGAGCGGTGGTAGTAGTGCGCGCCGGTGAGGATGTTGCCGGTATCTTCCGGTTCCAGACACGTCTGGGCTATGTTTTCGAACAGTTCCTTGCCACGGTCGCAGACAGCCGCCATATTCCGCGCGGCCACCGCCAAGGCGTAGGCCTTTCCACGGCCACCATCAATGTGCAGCTGCCGTCCGCAGAAACTCGGGTCCATAAACCCTTTCCAGACAGTCCAGCCTATCCCGTCAAGGATGAGATGGCTGATTATGTCTTTCTGCTCGCCGGAAAACGCAAGTTCGGTGCCCTCCAAGGCCCTTATCCAGAAAGAGACATTTTCGGCGAAGGTAAGGCCGTAGTTACCGAACTGAAGCTGAGGGCCGTGCTGATGGTACGACCAGTCAGTCTGGATTCCTTCCTCAGATGTGACTCTGATCTCCTCACCGATCTGTTTTCTTGCCTCCAGAGCAAGAGCCTCGTCATCGAACAGAAGTCCTTTCATCAACTGTATGCCGGCCAGCCAGACCTTGTTCTGCCCTGTGCGGCCGAAACCGGATGTCCTCGTAACCTTGATCGCTCCTGAATATTCCTCCTCAGTCAATTCCTCACGGATCAGGAGCATCGCCGAAAGCATATTCCTTGGGACTCCGATGTCATTATGCCACCAATTCGGGCATTTCGGCTGGTTGGCAAACCACCAGCGCATCGCCGAATGGATGATCCGCCCCAACTCGGGATTTTTGTGAAACGGGGAATCCTCCGCCGCATAAGCCTTCGCCAAAGCGTGTATCCTCGTCACGTGAAGGCCTGTGACCCAACCACCTCTGGACTTGTTCTGGTAATCAATGTCAGTCCACCTCTCCCCGTCAAACAGATCCATAACCCTGCGGACCTCTTCCTCAGGCAGACGGACAGAGAGATACAGTTGGGTAAGAAGCACATCTATCAGATTCGCCCCGTTCCCGGAATACGCAAGGAACCTCTCGGTCACGTCATCACTTGTCGAGTAAGAGACAAGACTGGCATCCTTGAATGATTTGCGGGCATCGTCAAGACCGCCGGCGAAAACCTTCTGAAAAGGATTCAACAGCAGGCACAACAAAAGAGCCAGGCTTGAAAGGGTTGATTTCATTCTCATCCGCAGGGTTCTATAAGCAGTCGTAAAACTGGCAATTGTACTTTGTAAGAATATCTATGGACATATAGTTATCCCTGACTTTCGGCTTGCGGCCAAGAGCCAGATAGTCGGTAAGGGCCATCACAGCCCCAGCGGCCTGCCTGTCGGAATGCTGGCCAAGAAGCGCGCGCACATAGCCTCCGCGCAAAGCTTCAATGTTCCGCTCCAGAACATCGCATCCCACCACATTCAGCCCAGGCATATTCCGGGTGCGAAGATAATCCGCCACAAGGAATATCCTTGAGTTCAGAGTCACTATGTTAAGCCGTCCGGAAAGTCCGTCAAAGGTTCCGGAAAGCACATCGAAGGTCTGCCTCGGACTGTTCGGATTGATGAGGACAGTGACCACCTCTGTGTCCGGATAGTAGTGTGACAGGTAATCCCTGAATCCCTTGCGCCTGTCAGCGGACGGGTCAGAAAGTCCCTTGCTGTCCCTCTCGATCTGCACCATATAGACCCGATTTCTCTGGTCCTCGTCCGACATCGACATCAGGATGTCCGCGCAGCAGCGGCCGCTCTCGTACATCGCAAGGCCGTAGTAGGCCAGATGGCCATCCGTCCCGGCGCTTGTGTTCAGCATAACATAAGGGATGTTGCTTTCGGTTAGAAGAGCAGAGAAGCTCAGAGTGTCATCCAGGAACATCGGAGCCAGAATCACGCCCGAGTGGCCGTCCTCCAGCACCTGACGGCACTGGCTTCTGAAAGACTCCACGTCATACTGGTCGTAATAATAAACCTCGACACTGACGGAAAACCTTCCGGCATATTCCTCAGACTGGGACAATCCGTTGTGGACCAGTTCCCAGAAGTCTCCTTTGTTGAAGCTCGGCATCAGCACGGCGATGCTGTGCGCCTTGTTCCTGGCCAGCATCGAAGCATAGACATTCGGCTTGTAGCCCAGCCTCTCAACCACCTCCATCACCTTGGCCTTTGTCTCCGGAGCGACTTCCCCCCTGTTGTGGAGCACACGGTCCACCGTGCCGTTGGTCACACCGGCGGCCCTTGCGACATCCTTTATAGTCACTTTAGTGTTCTGCATATTCAATAACAGATAGTGTCAAGATGACAATATTAAGGAAAAACGGACAAATATACAAGATTTTCCGTGCACGTGCACAGAAAATCATCGATTATGCTTAATATTGCAGAGTGAATAGTTCTCGCAACCGGTAAAACAAACAGCAATGACAAGACTAAGGCACTTTCTTATGGTTCTGGTGACACTGGCTATCGCCTCGGTGTCCGTACGTGCGGAAGTCCCGGACTACCCGAAGCTTACGGCAGAAAACCATCCTCGGCTATTCCTTGACAATCAAGAATTTGAAGCGATGAAGGCACAGATCGGGGCTGGCACGTCCGCATACCTGTCTGACCTTCATAACATCATTATGGACCTGTGCCGGCGCGACGCTATGAAAGACTCACCCCTTGAGTACAAGCTTGACGCAAGCGACAAAAGACTCCTGCACGTCTCCAGAGACGCGCTCACAAGAATATTCTTCTGCTCCTACGCCTACCGCTACACCGGTGACAGGACCTATCTTGAATATGCTGAAAAAGCCTTGCGCACGGTCTGTGGCTTCAAGGACTGGAACGCCGGCAAGCACTTCCTCGACACCGGAGAGATGGCGGCGGCCGTGGCGATAGGATACGACTGGCTCTACGACGATTTGAGCGAGGACACGAAAAGGATGGCCGAGAAGGCGTTCGTGGACTATGCCGTCAATCCCGCACGGAAAAAGAAAGGTGGGGCGAAGTTCTACAGGATGACCAACAACTGGAACCAGGTCTGCAACGCCGGCATTGTCTGCGGCTGCCTGGCGATGTACGAGACGTTTCCGGAACGGGCCCGGGAACTGATAGGGATCTCGGTCGAGTCAAACCGGAAGGCTATGAACGAGATGTACCCGCCGGACGGGAACTATCCGGAGGGACCCGGATACTGGGGCTACGGGAGCACGTTCGAAGTCCTGTTGCTCTCGGCTCTGGAAAGCTGCGTCGGGACGGATTTCGGCCTCTCCGAGACAAAGGGATTCAATGACACAGGCCGGTACGTTCTGTACTCATACGGAGCGACCGGAAAGTTCTACAATTACTCGGACTGCGGAGAGTACGGAGCCCCGTCGATAGCGCTGTGGTATTTCGCCGACAAATTCCATTCGCCGGATGTACTTTACAATGAATTAAGGCTGATGAGGCAGGGACGTTATATGAATCTCGGGCAGGAGTCCAGGCTGCTGCCTCTGATGACAGCCTTCGCCAAGAATATCCCGCAGGGTGGCATCAAGCCTCCCAAGGGAGTATATTCAGGCAACGGAATCACGCCTGTCGTGATGTTCCACACGGACTGGACATTCTCTGAGTCAGACGTTTATCTCGGAGTCAAGGGAGGCGGGGCCGGAGCCCAGCACTCGCATATGGACGCGGGTTCGTTCGTGTTTGACGCGGACGGTGTACGTTGGGCTAAGGAACTTCCGAATCCGGCCTACACCTCACTGGAAGGCCCGATGGTCAAACTGGGCGGGAGCCTGTGGAGAATGGAACAGAACTCGCTGAGATGGAGAGCATTCGCCTACAACAACCGGCAGCACAGCACGTTGACCGTCAACGACAAGGATCATATTTCCGGAGGATTCACCAAGATAACGAAAGTCATAGAAAAAAGAGGCAAGGCCGGAGCGGTCATTGACCTTACTCCCGCGCTGGCCGGCGAGGTGTCCAAAGCCATACGCACAGTGGAGATTGTCAAGGCGAAGGATCTTGTCGTGACAGACAAGATTGAGGCCCTTGACGGAAAACCGGCCGTGGTCAGATGGACTCTCGTCACCAACGGAGTGCCGGAAATGACCGGAGGCGGAATCAGACTGACAATCGGGGACAAAGTCCGGTTCCTGCGCGCCGAAGCGAAAGGGGCAAGGGTAGAATACCAAGTCTGGAGCGCCGATCCAAAGGACTACGACTCCCCTCTCAAGGAATATGAAAGGCCGGTTCACGGCACGTACATTGTCGGATTCACGGCGACTGTCCCGGCCGGAGGCAAGGTCAGATTCAGGACGGTTTTGGGTACCGAATGACATTTGTCCCGGCATTTCTTGGCAATATTTTTCCGTGCACGTACACGATTAGAAAAAAAAGGCTATATTTGCAGACATATTCAGAAATGAACTAAAAACTATATTCATTATGGTAAATTTTTCACTTGAAGGAAAAGTCGCCCTTGTGACGGGCGCTTCCTATGGAATCGGTTTCGCCATCGCCACCGCGTTCGCCGAGGCAGGAGCGAAGATTGCGTTCAACGACATCAAGCAGGAACTTGTGGACAAGGGTCTCGCTTCCTATAAAGAAAAAGGTATTGAGGCCAAAGGTTATGTCTGCGACGTGACCAAAGAGGATCAGGTAGCGGAACTCGTGAAGAAGGTAGAGAACGATCTCGGCCCTATCAACATTCTCGTGAACAACGCCGGCATCATCAAGCGCATCCCGATGTGTGAGATGAAGGCCGAGGAATTCCGTCAGGTGATCGATGTGGACCTGAACGCTCCGTTCATCGTGTCCAAGGCCGTAATTCCTTCAATGATAGCCAACGGTGGCGGCAAGATCATCAACATCTGCTCGATGATGTCTGAGCTCGGCCGTGAGACAGTCTCAGCCTACGCGGCGGCAAAGGGAGGCCTCAAGATGCTCACAAGAAACATCGCTTCCGAGTACGGTGAGTACAACATCCAGTGCAACGGAATCGGACCTGGCTACATCGCAACACCTCAGACCGCTCCTCTTCGTGAGCGCCAGCCTGACGGGTCAAGGCATCCGTTCGACGCGTTCATCGTGGCGAAAACCCCTGCCGCCCGCTGGGGCACCACAGACGACCTCAAGGGACCGGCGGTGTTCCTGGCATCAGAGGCCTCTGACTTCGTAAACGGCCACGTCCTCTATGTGGACGGAGGAATCCTCGCTTACATCGGAAAACAGCCTCAGTAATGAGAACCAACGTTTTACCATTATTATGTCTTTCGATGGCGCTGCTTTCCTGCGGTGCCATCGAAAAGAGTTTTACGGTCAGCAACAGTTCCGACATCGCACGGCAGAACGAGACAGTGGAGATAAGGCTCGCCGACATCGGCATAAAAGGGCTTGACGGGAGCAATCTCGTCATAAAGGACGCTGACGGCAAACAGATTCCTTCCCAGCTCAGTGCGGACGGGGAATCGGTTCTTTTTCAGGCCACGGTGGGTGGAAACAGTAGTGCGACATACACCTGCACGAAAGGTGACAGACAAGACTTCGACACATTGGCCTACAGCAGATACGTTCCCGAAAGGAAGGACGACTACGCCTACGAGAACAATCTCGTCGCCGGCAGGATCTACGGCCCGGCGCTCAAGGATCCTCGCACGTTCGGGCCGGACATCTGGCTGAAATGCACGGAAAGGATGGTCATCAACGACTGGTTCGCGGCCGGAGACTATCATCACAACCACGGTGAGGGAATGGACTGCTACAAGGTGGCCAACACGCTTGGCGGAGGAGCCTGTGTTCCATATTCCGGTGAGAAAATATTCATCGGAGACAACTGGGCGGCGCAGGAGCATATCTGCGACGGTCCGGTACGTACCCAGGCGGCGTTCAGCTATCCTGAATTTGATGTCGATGGCGTGAAAGTCAGCGCCGAAAGGACTCTGACCCTTGACGCGAACACCCGTCTGGTCCACTGGACAACTGTGTTCCACTCAGAAAAGGACTCCATCGATGTCGTGCTCGGAGCTGTGATGCACAATGTCCTCTCAAGGGAAGACGGTGATAACTTCATAGCCTTCACCGAGCAGGCTTCCGATTCCAAGAACCCTGAAAGGGACGGAAACATCAGCATCGGACTGATTCTGGACAAGCCGTTCAAGGCGACGGCCGGGACTATGGACGGGCACGCGGTGCTGAAGTTCAAGGTAAAATGCGGGGAGACAATCAACTTCTGGACAGCTTCCGGCTGGAGTCAGGGCGGAGTCACCTCTCCTGAAGAATGGAATGAATATGTCAGCGGCCAGACCAAGGCGGTCTGCTCGCCGCTTACAGTAACAATCAGCGAATAAACGAAAATGACAGGTAAGACTAAGACCAATTTCAGATGGGTGATCTGCGCGATGCTGTTCGTCGCCACAGCCGTGAACTATCTTGACAGACAGGTGCTCTCCTTGACCTGGGACGAGTTCATCAAACCGGAGTTCCACTGGAACGAATCACACTACGGCACGATCACGTCCCTGTTCTCGATCATCTATGCGATCTGTATGCTCTTCGCCGGACGCTTCGTCGATTGGATGGGTACCAAGAAAGGCTACCTGTGGTCAATCGGAGTATGGTCGGCGGGTGCCTGCGCGCACGCCCTCTGCGGAGTAGTGACCGAGCATATTGTCGGACTGCACACAGCGGCGGAACTGGTTCAGGCGACCGGTGACACAGCCGTGCTCATCTCCACGATAAGTATGTACTGCTTCCTTGTGGCCAGAAGCATTCTGGCCCTCGGCGAGGCTGGCAACTTCCCGGCGGCGATCAAGACCACGGCCGAATATTTCCCTAAAAAGGACAGGGCTTTCGCTACGTCCATATTCAACGCCGGCGCGTCCATCGGAGCATTGTTCGCCCCGCTCACCATCCCGGTTCTCGCGAAGAACTTCGGTTGGGAAGTGTCGTTCATCATCATCGGAGCCCTTGGTTTCATCTGGATGGGATTCTGGGTGTTCCTTTACGACAAGCCGGAGGCTTCCAAGCACGTGAGCAAGGAGGAGCTGGCCTACATCGAGCAGGACAAGGAACTTGACAACGAAAAGGCTGCCAGCAATGAATCCGGCAAGAAACTCGGTTTCAAGGAGTGCCTCAAGTTCAAGCAGACCTGGGCGTTCGCTGTCGGCAAGTTTATGACCGATGGAGTATGGTGGTTCTTCCTCTTCTGGACACCATCCTACCTGAACACACAGTTCGGCATCAAGACCAGCGACCCGATGGGTATGGCCTTGATATTCACTCTCTACGCCATCACGATGCTTTCGATCTACGGCGGGAAGCTTCCTACCATATTCATCAACAAGGCTATGAGGAAGGGAGAGGCGTTCGACCCGTACGCAGCCAGAATGAAGGCGATGCTGATCTTCGCGTTCCTTCCGCTGGTCGTTCTGCTCGCCCAGCCTTTGGGAAGGATCTCACCTTGGTTCCCGGTCATCCTGATCGGCATCGGTGGTGCGGCGCACCAATCCTGGTCAGCCAACATATTCTCCACGATCGGGGATATGTTCCCTAAGTCCAGCATCGCCACCGTCACCGGAATCGGCGGAATGGCGGGCGGTCTCGGATCAATGCTGCTCCAGAAAGTGGCCGGCGAGCTCTTCGTGTACTCCGAGCAGGTCAATCTGTCCTTCCTCGGATTCTCCGGAAAGCCGGCAGGCTATTTCATCATCTTCTGCGTGTGCGCCACGGCGTACCTGATCGGTTGGAGCATTATGAAGGCCCTGGTTCCTAAGTACAAAGTGATAACCCTCAACTAATTCCAGAATCAGATGAATATCAGTAAATATCATCGGATATTATGCTTGGCGGCCGCGCTGCTGGCAGTTTCCCCGCTTTGCGCCGGCAAGAATGACGTAAAGGAGATCGCTGACCGTGTGGCAGACTGGCAGATAGCCAACTTCAAGAACGTCACCTACACAGGCAAGAAGCGCGCTGTCCTGGACTGGGCCAACGGAGCTCTTTTCCGCGGAATGGTGGAATGGGCACAGAAGACCGGCTACCAGCCGTCAGAGGACTTTGTGATGAACATCGGAAAGGCCAACGACTGGCAGATGGCCAGAAGGCTCTATCACGCTGACGACATCTGTGTCGGGCAGTCCTTCCTGCTTCTATACGAAAAGCATCAGGATCCGGCTATGCTGCGGCACGTCAAGGAAAGAGCGGACTCAGTGATAGACCTCCGTTCGCACATAGCGATGGACATCCGGGTCAAAGGTGGCCAGGAGAGATGGTGCTGGTGCGATGCCCTGTTTATGGCTCCGCCGGTATATTCAATGCTCACCCAAATCACCGGGGACAGGAAATACGCCGACTTTATGAAGGAGGAGTTCGTCGCTACGACAAACCATCTCTTTGACACTGAATATGATCTATACTACAGGGACGCGCGCTACTTCGACAGGACAGAGGCCAATGGAGCCAAGGTGTTCTGGGGAAGAGGCAACGGTTGGTGCTACGCCGCGCTGACGTTCCTGCTTGAGACCACCCCTCAGTCAGACCCGATGTACGACTACTTCAAGAGCCTGTACCTCAAGATGACGGAGGCCGTGCTGAAATATCAGGATGCCAACGGTTCGTGGCACGCCAGCCTTCTGGCTCCCGACCTATACCCGACAGCGGAGAACAGCTCGTCCGGATTTATGACCTACGGTCTGGCCTGGGGCGTGAACCACGGTTTCCTCAAGGGGAAGGCCTACAGGAAAGCAGTGGAGAAAGGCTGGAAAGCCCTCTGCTCCTACGTGCGTGAGGACGGCAAGCTGGAATATGTCCAGCCTGTGGCCGGTTCCCCTGGCAAGATCACCAAGGATATGAGCGAGGTGTACGGAGTCGGTGCTTTCCTCCTCGCCGCAACAGAAATGCTTGATTTTTAAAATTTTACAATTATGAATATCAATTCGGAAGTTCGCTACGCATCATCTCCTGAGGATGCCAAGCGTTATGACACCGCTGAACTCCGCCGTCGCTACCTTATCGAGAACGTTTTCTCGGCGGATGAGGTGAATATGACCTACACAATGCACGACAGGATGATAGCCGGTGGCGCGATGCCGGTAAACGAGACCCTTGAGCTCAAGCCTATCGACATCCTCCGCGCCGACTATTTCCTTGAGCGCAGGGAGATGGGAATATTCAATGTCGGCGGCAAGGGGATCGTCACCGCCGGAGACAACGAGTACGAACTCGACTACAAGGAAGCCCTTTACCTCGGACGCGGTAGCAGGAAAGTGACTTTCAAAAGCCTTGATCCGGCATCCCCGGCCAAGTTCTACTTCTGCTCCGCCAACGCCCACGCCACCTATCCTGACCACAAGACTACGAAGGAGAGCGCCGTGCATATGGAGTTAGGTACCCTTGAGGAGAGTAACCACAGAGTCATCAACAGGATGCTCGTTAAGGAGGTAGTGCCGACCTGCCAGTTGCAGATGGGAATGACCGAGCTCAAGCCGGGCAGCACCTGGAACACGATGCCGGCCCACACCCACAACCGCAGGATGGAGGTCTATTTCTATTTCGAAATCCCTGACGACCAGGCCATCTGCCACTTTATGGGCGAGCCACAGGAGACCCGTCACATCTGGATGAAGAATGGTCAGGCCGTGATCTCCCCAGAGTGGAGCATCCACGCCGCCTGCGCCACAAAGAACTACACCTTCATTTGGGCGATGTGTGGCGAGAACCTCGACTACGGCGATATGGACGCCTGTGAGACCACCGGGCTGAAATAAAATCAATAAAAACGACTTGTCAAAAGATAATCGCCACTACAAAAAAACAAAGCGTTCATAAAATAAAAATTCCCGAATTTTGGTAACGTGCAAAATTCGGGAATTTTCTATTTTTGAACGCCTTAGCCGCTTTGTAAAAGCTCATTGATAAGATCCATAGTCACTTCGGCAAGCTCAGTGACCGGAAGATATGGCTCAATGACCAGAAGGCGATTACCGTGAATAACTAACTGATGAACAGCAGCTCGCGGTACTTAGGAAGAGGCCAGGTGCGGTTATCGACGATCTCCTCGAGCTTGTCGATCGGACGACGGAGGGCTGAGAAACTCTCGGCGATCTCGTGGTAGGCCACGGCTTTGGCATATTCATCCTCAAGGACATTGGCTTTCTTGCGCGCCTCAACCATCGCGGTAGCCTTCTCGCGGATCTGGTCAACATATTTGGAAATGCTCTTGATGAGATAGATTTCCTCCTTGCATTCGTCCGTGCCACCGAAGACATCCTTGCTTAGAGCCACCTCTTTCAGCAACTTGGACTTGTAGTCAAGGGCGGCAGGGATGATGTGGTTGATCGCCATCCTCGCCATCACACGAGACTCGATCTGGATCATCTTGCTGTAGGTCTCCCACTTCACCTCGTTACGAGCCTGAAGCTCTTTCTCTGAATATACCCCCGTCTCCTTGAACATATTCACTGACGCAGGAGCGGTGAACTCCTTAATCATCTCTGGGACACTGGTTTCCACATCAAGGCCACGTTTCTTGGCTTCGACTTTCCACTCCTCGGTGTAGCCGTTGCCGTCGAAGCAGACGACATTGATGACGGAGGCGATGATCGGCTTGAGTGTGTCCAGAATGGCCACGTTCAAGGCTTTTCCGGCGGCGAGTTCCTTGTCAAGACTCTTCTTGAAAGCGATAAGCTGCTCAGCCACAGCGGCGTTCAGCGTGGTCATCGCACCTGCGCAATTGGCCAGTGAGCCCACGGCGCGGAACTCGAAACGGTTGCCGGTGAAAGCGAACGGAGAGGTTCTGTTGCGGTCGGTGTTGTCCACGAATATCTCCGGAATCTCCACCAGACCAACGCTCTTGCCCTTCTTGCCGGCAATCTCTATCGGAGTGTCGGACGGAACCTCAAGCAGTTTGTGCAGGACATCCGTCATAGTCTTGCCAAGGAACGCGGACACGATTGCTGGCGGAGCCTCATTGGCACCGAGACGATGGGCGTTCGTGGCCGTGGCGATGGAAGCCTTCAACAGAGCGTTGTGCTTCTGCACGGCGGCCAGCACGTTCACGAAGAACGTCACGAACTGGAGGTTGCCCTTGGCATCCTTGCCCGGAGCCAGAAGCATCGTGCCCGTGTCGGTTCCCAAAGACCAGTTGTTGTGCTTGCCCGAACCGTTCACACCATCGAAAGGCTTCTCGTGAAGAAGAACCACGAAACCGTGCTTGCGCGCGATCTTGTTCATCAGGTTCATGACAATCTGGTTCTGGTCGTTGGCAAGGTTGGTCTCACCGAAGATCGGAGCGAGCTCGAACTGATTGGGAGCCACCTCGTTATGTCTGGTCTTGAGCGGAATCCCGAGACGGTGTCCGGCGATCTCAAGGTCACGCATGAACTCGGCGACACGGGACGGAATCGCTCCGAAATAGTGGTCGTCCAACTGCTGGTTCTTGGATGAGCTGTGTCCCATCAAGGTACGGCCGGTGATCATCAGGTCAGGTCTCGCGGCATAGAGAGACTCATCCACAAGGAAATATTCCTGCTCCCATCCGAGGTAGGAATATACCTTCGTGACAGACTTGTCGAAAAGGCGGCAGATCGGAATAGCCGCGTCGGAGACGGCTTTCAGCGCTTTCTTGAGCGGAGTCTTGTAATCCAAGGCCTCACCTGTGTAGGAAATGAAAACGGTCGGGATGCAGAGGGTGTCATCCATGATGAACACCGGGGAAGTCGGATCCCAGGCCGTGTAGCCTCTGGCCTCGAATGTGGCGCGGATGCCTCCGTTAGGGAAAGAGGAGGCGTCAGGCTCCTGCTGGGCAAGGGACTTTCCGTCGAAAGTCTCGATGACTCCGCCCTTGCCGTCGTAGTCGATCAGGGAGTCGTGCTTCTCGGCCGTACCCTCGGTCAGTGGCTGGAACCAGTGGGTCACGTGGGTCACGTGATGTTCCATAGCCCACTCTTTCATCCCTTTGGCTACCCCGTCGGCGGTCTCCCTGTCAAGAGGCTTGCCGTTGTCGATGCAATTGAGGAGTGCGTTCAGAGTCTTGGCGTCCAAGTACTTGTGCATCTTTGGACGGTCAAAGACCAGTTCTCCGTAGTAGTCGGAGGTCTTGCCCTCAGGGCGTTCTGCCGGAACAGCCTTCTTTTCGAAGGATTCCTTCACCAGATCAAATCTGTCAATGCTCATAATTTGTCTATTTGTTAAAGGTGTGTATTTCCTTAAACTATATATTGTGTAATCAAAACCATCAAAGTCACACTGAAAAAGGAAGAAGGCTGATCCACAAGGAACCAGCCTTCAATATTTAAATCATAATATCCTTTTTCCGTAATGAATATGCCGTCAGGCTGGAAGACCGGCACACACGAAATCGTTCAGGACCTGAACATTCTGGCTCTGAAATCCCTGCTGGAACTGCTGCTGTCGGTATGTGTGGGCTTCCGAAATCATCCTTGAAAAATTTTGATGGCGCAAGTTATGAAATCAATT
>CAVKYA010000014.1:19712-21170 GCA_963660255.1 Bacteroidaceae bacterium
CCAACTTCTCAGGTAATCTCGTATAATCATCAATCTGGATATAATCCATTCCTCCGAGACGGATCTGGCTGTCGTTGCCGCCGTCAGAAAAGTCATCACCGACAAAAAGGATCTGATCAATCGTGTAGCCCTTCTCAGCGGCATAACGCATCACAGCATCAAACTTGTTGTACTGCTTAGGAGTGATGTCGAACGAGGTCGTGCCACCGATGAACACTGAATAATCCTTGAATATCTCCTTGACCTCCGGGAACATGGCGCGACGGCGGATCTTGTCGGGATCGAACGCCAACTTGGCGGCCTTATCCGCACCAGTGCCAAGCAGACCGAAAGTCACCATGCCCGACTCGTGATATTCAAGAGACTCACCCTTGAAATCGGTGTAGCCATATTTCTTGCGCAGGTAGTTGCAACTCTTCTCGAAGAATTTCTTGTCCGCTGGATTGCTTTCCTCCCTGACAATCTGGAACTTGCCGCCCACAATGCGGCTTTCCATCATGCCATAGTTACCGAGGATCGTAATAGGATATTCACCCATCTGCTTGTAGATTCTCTCGCAGTTGCCGGCACCGGCCATGATGATCTCGTAACGTTTCGCCAAGGTGTCGAGCACCGCCCTGTTGGCGGCTGTCAGTTGGGTCTTGTGCTGGGTGAGCGTCCCGTCCAAGTCAAAGCAGATCAGCTTCTTCTCCTGCTTCCACTTCAGTTCACGGATGGAATCCATCAGGCGTTTCATTCCTTGCGGCTGGTCAGTTGAGACGTAGGTGACACCATGCCTCATAGCAAAATCGGCGAGGTCATAGCTGTTCACTGGCCAGAGAACCGTTTGAAGCCCGGCCGCGTGGACATCGTCCAGATAATGTGCGGCGTTCATCACCACATTATAATTATAGGACACGCCGGCATATTCCCTATCCTTGAGTTCCTTCACTGAATATGTCTTCCTTGACGTGATTGGAATCACTTCCGCACCAGGATGAAGGCGCAGAACCTCGTCGCAGAGATGTTCGCTGAAAGAGATGAAGCACATCTGATCGTACATATTCATTTCATCGCAGAGGGCGATGACCTTCTCAGCCAATTGGGTCTCCCTCGCCGGGGTCGGGTGGGACTTGAGCTCAAGGAAAAGCTTCAACGCCGGGGTACGCTTCGCCTGAGTGAAATATTCCCTCAATGAAGGAATCTGGTCGCCGTTCGGGAGCGTGCAGTTCTTGACTGTGGCGTAGTCAAGTTTCTGAATATCCTTGTACTTTGTCCCCGGGATCATCGGGCCGTGCAGGATCACGAGCGAGTCGTCCGTGGTGAGATGCACGTCCAGCTCGACGCTCTCCAAACCGAGTTTCTGAGCGCCGGCAAGGCTCGTCAACGTGTTTTCAAAAGAGCCCGGATGGGCGTAGAATCCCCTGTGGGACATAATCTTGGTCTGCGCCGGAAGCATCGCGGCGCAAAGCAGTGACA
>CAVKYA010000015.1:0-20233 GCA_963660255.1 Bacteroidaceae bacterium
GATTCCTACCCTTACAACGCTAATTCGACTTTTGCCCTGCATCCACAGTTCATTCATCTGCCGGATGCCGGAGTCAAGACCGACAAGAAGTACAAGGCTCTCCAGAAAGAACTTAACGCCCTTCCCGCCGTTGATTATGAACGGGTTAACAAAGAGAAAATCCGTCTCTTGAAAGAGGCCTTCGAGTCAGTCGGACAGGAGGTTATGTCAGGAACGGCTTACAAGAAATTTTACTCTTCCAACAAAGACTGGCTCGTCCCTTACGCAGCTTTCTGTGTCCTGAGGGACATCAACGGAACCCCAGAGTTCGGGAAATGGAAGTCTTTGTCTGAATATTCAGAAACCAAAGTCAAGTCATTCTGCCGCAGACACAAGAGCGAGACGGACTTTTACTGCTACGTCCAGTTCTGCCTCGACGCGCAGTTGAAGGAGGCTGTTGAATATGCCCATTCGAAGGGTGTGGCGATCAAGGGGGACCTCCCGATCGGAATCAGCCGCACAAGTGTGGACGCATGGCAGTTCCCGCACCTGTTCAATCTTGACTCGCAGGCCGGAGCTCCGCCTGACGCATTCTCCGCGGACGGTCAGAACTGGGGCTTCCCGACCTACAATTGGGAGGAGATGGCTGGTGACGGCTACGCCTGGTGGAAGGCAAGGCTCGGAAAGATGAGTGAGTATTTCGACGCGTTCCGGATTGACCATATTCTTGGATTCTTCCGCATCTGGGAGATTCCTGTCGGTGTGAAGTCGGGGCTGCTGGGGCATTTCAATCCCGCGCTTCCTTACTCCGCCGACGAACTGCGAGGCCGTGGATTTGACCCTGATTCTCAATTGTTTGTCCCGGATCCGCATCATGTGGGATGGTATCATCCACGCATAGCCGCGCAGAACACGGAGGATTTCAACGCATTGAACGACGGTTTGAAGATCGCCTACAACAATCTCTACAACGACTTCTTCTATCACCGCCACAACGCTTTCTGGAAAGAACGGGCGATGCGGAAGCTGCCCGCACTTCTGGATTCGACCGGAATGCTGGCCTGCGGAGAGGATCTTGGAATGATTCCGGCCTGTGTTCCGGAGGTGATGCGGGAATTGAACATCCTTTCGCTTGAAATCCAGAGGATGCCGAAGTCTCCTGAAAAGACTTTCGACGAGCCGTGGACCTACCCTTATCTGTCGGTCTGCGCGACCGGGACCCACGACACTTCCACGTTGCGCGGCTGGTGGGAGGAAGACCGCGCCCTGACCGAGCGTTTCTTCCACGAGATCTTGCGCTGCGAGGGTCAAGCCCCGTATTTCTGCGAGCCGTGGATCTGTGAACGGATTGTGAACCAGCACTTGAACTCACCTTCGATGCTCTGTGTCCTTCCGCTTCAGGACTGGATGTCTATCGATGGGGAAGTCCGCTATCAGGGCAAGCCTGAGGACGAGCGTATCAACATCCCGGCCAACCCTCGTCACTACTGGCGCTGGAGGATGCACATCACCCTTGAGGATCTGTTGGCTCGCTCCGACTTCAACCGCAATCTCGGCGACCTCATCTCTGATTCCGGACGAGGATAATTCAGCGCGAATCCTGATTTTTGCTCAATTCCCGAAAAATAGTCGGCAACTATTTTTCGGGAATTGAAGTTTTTGTATATTTGCCGAAAAATAAAGCGTTATGAAAATCATAGGAAGGCAAGAGGAAATCAAGGAGCTGGAGAAGCTCTACAGCAATGGTCATTCGGAGTTTGTTGTGCTGTATGGTCGAAGGCGAGTAGGGAAAACCTTCCTTGTCAACGAGCTGTTCCGTGATCGTATCACGTTTTGTCACACCGCTTTATCTCCGATAGAGCTTGAAGGTAAAGAGTTGATGAAGATGCAGTTGCAGAATTTTACGCATTCTCTCATAAGGTGTGGAGCGGAGGTCGCTGCAACTCCGGCAAATTGGTTGGAAGCGTTCTTTATGCTGGAGAGATTTCTCGAATCAAAGGCGGATGGCCGCCGGATGCTCGTCTTTATGGACGAATTGCCTTGGCTTGACACTCCGAGATCAGGGTTTGTGACTGCGTTTGAGGCCTTTTGGAACGGGTGGGGAGCGAAACGTGACGATCTGATGCTGGTCGCTTGCGGCTCTGCGGTTTCTTGGATGTCCGATAAACTGATAAATGGTAAAGGAGGGTTGTTTGACCGTGTCACATTTGAAATCAAACTGGAACCGTTCAGTTTACGTGAAACGGAGGAATTCTTCCAATCGAATAATATCAGGCTGGACAGATACGATATCATACAGAGCGATATGATTTTTGGCGGAGTACCCTATTACCTCAGCCTGTTTGCCCCGGATATGAGTTTGGCGCAAAATGTTGATGCCTTGATCTTTAATCGAAAGGGTAAGTTGGCCAATGAATATGACAGGCTGTTCGGCTCAATATTCGCTAATCCTGCTTCCGCTGAGAAACTGATACGTTTTTTGGCGGGCAAGCGTATCGGCTACTCGCGTGAGGAAATCCTTAAAGGAACCGGAATAGCCGATGGCGGTGAGTTCACCAAATTATTACGGTCTCTGGAGGAGAGTGATTTCATCTCAAAATTCAGATATTTTGGAGAACCTCCAAGAAAATCCCGCTATCGGCTGATTGACGGATTCTGCTTATTCTACAATTATTTTTGCAACCGTAAGAATACGGATGACGTCAGTTACTGGCAACATAACCAGAACAGCCCTTCCGTGAATGCGTGGAGAGGATATTCCTTTGAAAATGTCTGTTTCCGGCACATCTCCCGGATAAAGTCCGCATTGGGAATATCAGGGGTGCACACGGAGACATATTCTTGGGTCGGAGCTTCCTCACAGGTTGATTTGCTCATAGACAGGGATGACCGCCTGATCAACCTTTGCGAGTGTAAATATTCATCAAGGGATTTCATCGTTGACAAGGAATATGATGCCAAACTTAGGGAGCGGCAGGCATCATTCATTGATGAGACTGGAACCAGAAAACCGACATTGATGACCCTCATCACGACATTCGGACTGAAATACAATGAATATTCAGGGCGATTCCAGAATGTGATAACCTCTGATGATTTGTTCAAGTAAGTGATTCCTATAAAAAAAGGATTATTCAATAAGGTTGCCCGAAAAACAGTCTGCGGTGAACATCACACCAGAATCACCTGAATCCCCGTGCTTTCGAACTGGGCTTTGTCCCCTTCCGGGAAAGATGAGTCTGTGATAAGGATGTCGATGTCGGAGATGCCGGAGATGCGGGCGAACCCTCTTTTCCCAAGCTTGCTGGAATCGCACAGGACTATCTTTTTTTCCGCTGACCGCATCATCGCCTGTGTCAGCTCGGCTTCCTCACGGGTCGCGCAGGTTATCCCGTACTCAAGGGACATCCCGTCGATTCCGAAGAACAGCTTGGAACAGAAGATGTTCTTCACCGCCTGAATGGCATCGCTGCCGTAAACCGACAAAGTGTTGCTGTACAGCATTCCGCCTACCTGCATCACGGAGATTCCGTCGATTTCTCCCAGCAGGGTGGAAATGTTGACCGAAGTCGTGACAACATTCAGGTTGCCTTTCGGTTTGAGGTGGTCAGCGAACACCGCAATCGTCGAACCTGACGCCATGAAGATGGAATCGCTGTCTTCTATCAGTTCAGCGGCGGCCTTTGCGATACGTAATTTCGCATCATGGTTTATCAGCTTCTTCTTGTCAACGCTGATGTCCTTGACAGGAGCGGACGAAACCACCGCACTTCCATAGGAACGGTGCAGAAGCCCTTTCCCCTCCAGATAGTTAAGATCTTTACGTATGGTTGTCTGCGTGACGCCGAACTTTTCGGCGAGGAACGAAACCCTTACGACACCCTGATCCAGTATGGCATCGATGATAGACTGTCTCCTTTTGCTAATCCCTCTCATTACCAATGTGTTAAACATCTGAAAATCCAAAGTCATCCCGGAGCGGTTTCCGCGTTTTTACTCCAAAACGATAGCGCAAGTTACGAAATATCTTACTTTAAAGCAAAACTACGGCAATAAGTTTCGTTTTAATTATGAACGAAACTTTATGATACCATAAACGTAACATAAAACGAAAAAATATTTGCGAAAGCGAAATCTTTATGCTACTTTTGTCACGTCACAAAAACACTAAAGCCATAAAATATGGGAATCTCTGAAAAGCATTTATTTGTCAAGACTCTGCTCGCAGCAGCGTTTTTCGCATTGATGGTCTCCTCGTTGTCCGCTGCCGGGTACCCTCAGGACAACAAGACCATCACGGTTTCAGGCACGGTGAAAGGCCCTGACAAAGAACCTTTGATCGGTGTGATGGTCTATGTGAAGGGTGTGGCCACCACGACAGCATCAAGCTCGATGACCGATGTTGACGGGCGTTGGACACTCTCCGCTCCCTCGGATGCGGTACTCATCGCCAGTCTGCTCGGCTTTGCCGAACAGGAACAGCCGGTTGGAGGCAGGTCTGAAATAGACTTCATTCTCGAACCCGAATCCACAATCCTTGAGGATGCCGTGGTCATAGGGTACGGCACGCAGAGCAAACTGACTCTTACCGGTTCCGTTACACAGACCACAGGACGCGAACTGACCAAGAACTCAGGGGTGAACATCTCGCAAGGTCTTGCGGGCCGTCTTTCAGGTGTGATCATCAGCAACCGTACCGGTGAGCCTGGAAAAGATGATGCCACGATGTTCATCCGCGGACGCAGCACTCTTGGTGACAACAGCCCCCTTGTGGTTATTGACGGCGTGCCGAGAAGCAACGAGGAGTTCAGCCGCCTTTCGGGAGACGAGATAGAGAGCGTGAATGTCCTCAAGGATGCTTCCGGAGCCATCTATGGCGCGAGATCGGCGAATGGTGTCATCCTCGTCACCACCAAGCGCGGCAAGTTTGGCGAGGGTACGACGGTGACATTCAACTACGACCTCGGACTTCAGCAGCCTACCCGTCTGGTCGAGATGGCTGATGCAGTCCTTTACACTCAGGCTTATAATGACGAACTTGCCATTACTGGAGCCGCTCCTATGTACAATGAGACCCAGCTCCAGCACTACCGCAACGGAGACGACCTTATCAATTACCCTAACACCAACTGGTTCGACGAGATCATCAAGCCTGTCTCGCTGCAGCACAAATATGGCGTGAACATCAGCGGTGGAGGAAAGAATGTGGCTTATTTTGTGGAACTTAACGGTCAGTATCAGGATGGTATCTACAAGAAATCCGCTACGAATTACGACCAGTATAACATCCGTACCAACATTGACATCAAGGTCACGGATGCTCTCAAACTCGGAGTCAACCTCAATGCCCGCCAGCAGCATAAGAATTATTCCGCCTTCCCTTCTGACAGTTATGGCATTTTCTATATAGCCACCCGCCTTAAGCCGACAGGAGCCGCATACTATCCTAACGGTTACCTTCGCGGAGGCACCAATCCGGCTGTGCTCGTGCAGGATCTTACGGGATATGACAGAACCACGATAAACACCATCAATTCCACTTTCACCCTTAACTGGGACCTCGGCTCCGTCACGCAGGGACTTTCCGTCAATGGAACGTTGGCTTATGATGTCATAAGCAATTTCCAGAAAAACTGGCAGAAGAACTGGCAGTATTATTCCTACGATGAGGTCACAGAACTTTTTGAGGAGAAGACAGCATCGTACTGGAGCACGCCTGTGCTTCACGAGTATCAGCGTAACAGCAACAAGACCACCATCAATGTGAATCTTAACTACGACCGCGACTTCAACGGACACCATGTCACCGGGCTCCTTGGTTTCGAGCAGGCGTCTTATCGCCTCGATTATTTCAATGCCGGAATCAACAAATATGATTCTGACATACTTGACGAGTTCTTCGCAGGTTCGGCCGACAAGAACTGGTACAGCATAGGCGGTTACGCCACCGAGACGGCACGCCGGAGCTACTTCACCCGTGTGGGTTATGACTGGAAGAGCCGTTATCTGTTCCAATTCATAGGCCGTTTCGACGGCTCTGAGAACTTCCCGAAGGACAAGCGCTGGGGCTTCTTCCCGGGAGTCTCTCTCGGATGGAGAATTTCAGAGGAGTCGTTCATGAAAGAGAACGCCCCTTGGCTTACCAACCTCAAGCTGCGCGCCTCTTACGGACAGCAGGGTAATGATCAGGTCGATGCGTTCCAGTACATGACCACCTATGGGTACACTTCCGCTTCTTCTTATAAGCTGCGCCTCGATGACAAGGATGTAAGTTTTATAATTCCGGGCAAGGTGCCTAACAACAGCATCACCTGGGAGGTGGCCGAGACTTGGAATCTCGGTATCGACGGAAGCGTGAAAAGCGGACTCTTCGGCTGGGAACTTGAATTCTTCAGCACGGAACGCTCGAACATCCTCTGCACAAGAAACGCCTCTGTGCCATATTATACGGGACTTACCAACAGCCTTCCGGATGAGAACATAGGTATCGTGACCAACAAAGGTTTCGAGTTCCAGCTTCATCACGAGAAGAAGATATTCGGAAGCGATTTCGCCTATCATGTGAGCGGCAACTTCATGTTCGCTCGCAACAGGATCAAATATATGGATGAGACCCCTTGGGGCGAGGGCAGGGAATATATGAACCTTACGGGACATCCGATGGGTTCCCAGCTCTACTATCAGGTAAAGGGAATCAACAAGACTCAGGAGGATCTTGAGAAATACCCGCAGATGTCCGGAGCCACCCTTGGAGACTTCATATTCGAGGATCTTGATGGCGATGGAGAGATAACTTCTTATGACAGAAAAAGATGTGACCTTACTGCCGTTCCGGAGATTGTTTACGGACTCACCTTCGACGGACATTGGAAGAATCTGGATTTCTCCGTTCTTTTCCAGGGTCAGGCCAGGGCGCGTTTCTACTATGCCCCTCTTATGGATCCTCTTTCAGGCAACGTCGAGAAGGAAGCGGCCCGGAAGGCGTGGACGCTCGACAACACAGGCTCCGACTATCCAAGGCTCGGCTCCAATGTCAGCAACGGCGGCGTGAACAGTTCGTCATTCTACTACCGCGACGCGTCTTTCCTCCGTCTGAAAAACGTGGAGATCGGGTACAATCTCGCGAACACATCCTTTACCGATCGGTTGAAAATCAAGAATCTCCGCTTCTACATCGCGGGCTACAACCTGCTGACGTTCTCTCCTCTGAAGAATGTCGATCCTGAGACCAGCGACGAGTCATATCAGACTTATCCGCAGATGAGGATTTTCAATACCGGTGTAAAATTGACCTTCTAAGATTAAATGAGTATGAAAAAGATATTTGCGATATTCACCGCCGCGGCTCTCGCGCTCTCGTGCCAGGACGGCTTCCTTGACAAGACTCCGCTGGACAAACTGTCGGAAGATGCTGTTTTCAACAGCGCCGCATTGGCGGAAAACTACATAAACGCATTGTACACCGTTCTCCCCGACCCTTTCCAGGAGGGCAACATAGGGTGCATCACCGATGAAGGGTACTTCCGTTACGGCGGTACAAGCACCAGATACATCGCTTCCGGAACCATGACACCTGACAATGTCATGTACATGAGCGAGGGCGGCCCTGCCCACAGCACGAGAACCACGCTCCTGAACATCTGGACACGTGCCTACGAGCGCATCTACAGGATGAACTACTTCCTTGCCTATGTGGATGAGAAGGGTACCAAGATCGGTGATGACGATCTCTCCAGACTTAAGGGCGAGGTGTATTTCCTCCGGGCGTGGACATATTTCAACCTCATCCAGCGTTATGCCGGGGTGCCTATCATCACCAAGGCATATAATCTTACGGATGTCTATGACGCGCAGAGGTCTGATTTCGATGACTGCGTGGATTTTATTCTCGAGGACCTGAACACTGCCTATGAACTTCTTCCTGCCAAGGAAAAGGCTCTCAAGGGCAGAATCAACAAGGACGTGGTTCTCGCTCTGCGAAGCCGTCTCACACTCGTGGCCGCTTCGCCTCTGTTCAATGACCCTGACCGTCCGGAAGGTGGAATCTTCCGCGGAACATACAGCGCCGACAAATGGAAGAGGGCTCTTGACGCCACCAAACTCATCATCGACAGAGCCGATGTGGATGCCGCATACAGTCTGGACAAGACCTATGACGGAATGTGGAAAAACACAGATTCTCCGGAACTCATCTGGGCCAAGTATTTCGTCTCGAACTCCGACGCCACCGACAATTCGATGAAGAAGGCCCAACTTCTCTATTCCATTCCTTATTTTAACGGATGGACCGCTTTTGAGCCTACTCAGGCCATGTTCATCGACTATGAGATGGCCAACGGCAAGAAAATCTTCGAGGAAGGCTCGGGGTATGATCCGCAGAAGCCTTTTGACGGGCGTGATCCGCGTTTCTACCAGAGCATAGCGTATCACGGAGGCGTGTATCCGAACACGGATGGCGCAGGATACCATGAGAACATTCTCGACCTCGCGCTGTATTACAAGGACATTAAAAGGTCTGATTTTGCCAAGGGTGTAGAGAAAGAACCGAACTACACCTCCAAATCAAAGCATCTGTGGGCCGCCACCGGTGCCACGGGGCTTGAGCTGATGAAATGGTATATTCCTACCTCTCCTATAACGGAGTCGGAGACAGGCTCGCTTCTCTATCCTTGGTTCAGGCTTGCGGAAATGTATCTTAACTATGCCGAGTGCGCATATAAGACAGGTAATGAGGCCTTATGCCGTCAGTACATCAACAAGATCCGCTCACGTGCCGGGATGCCGGAGGTGACGGAGAGCGGCGAATCCCTTTGGGACAGGCTCGTGAACGAGCGCAGGGTCGAACTCGCGTTTGAGGCATTCCGCTATTTCGATGTCCGCAGATGGAAGACGGCTCCGTTCTATGAGAACATCCCTATCATAGGCATGAGGACAATGATACTGCAGAACGGCACCTCCACGGAGACCATCTATCGCGTGGCCCGCACTTATGACGAAAGCCTGAACAACACCTGCTATTACTGGCCTAATTCAACCGAGAGGCAGGATTATATTAAGACCAATGGCAGAGACATGTTCGACCAGGCACAGATTGACTCCGAAGGAGCGGTGCAGGTTAAGGGTTCATGCATCAAATACCATTGGCTCGGGCAGGATTACTGGGTGGATTACGGCGACTGTTGTCTGAACATACCTCCTACCCAGAAGCATTTCTACAAGAAGGATGGAGAATGGCCTAACTACCTTATGCCGATTCCGGCAAATGAAATGACCAAGGCCAACGGCACGCTTGTCCAGAATCCCGGGTATTAGGATTTAGTGATTCCTAAAAAAAAATGACTTGGTGCTTTTGCTTGTCTTTTTGGCCTGAGTCTATTTTTTCATCATCACTTATTATCGGCAGAATATGAATTTGCATAGAATTATAGGATTTGCGGCTGCGCTCTTCTTAGCGGCGGGATGTGCTTCTTCCCGTCTGGAGATGAACTACCATTCGGCTGACATCACCCCCACCGCCGAAGAGCATGTCGTTCTGGCGGGATTCGCCGCAAGGCATGGACTCTCCGATGGAATACATCAGAGCCTGAAGACGCACTGTCTCGTGGTCAAGGATGGCAAAGGCCAGAAAATATGCATAATCTCCAATGACCTGATGGAGATATCCCCTTCCATTTCCGACACCATCAGAACCATGATAGCCGAAAGGTCAGGACTGGATCTCGGAAGGATACTCATGCATAACATCCACACTCATTCCGCGCCACGCAGCGGCGGGGAATCGGTCATGAGCGGCGGAACCAACCTTTCGTGGAAAATCAGGATGATAGACAGCCTTGTGGCGAACGCTGTCAGGACCATTACCTCGGAGAATGAATTTGAGCCATTCACGATTGAGACTGGACGGGCTCAGACTTCCATCAATGCCAACAGGTGTGAGAAAGGCGGCCCGACTGACCATGATGTCTATGTCGCCAGATTCCTTCGCAAAGACGCTCCTGCTGTCTCGATAGTCAACCTTGCTTGCCATCCGGTGTGCATGGGACCCCGCAGCAAGGCCATTTCATCGGACTATCCCGGGGTGTGCTCGCGGATTATTTCCGGGAAATGGGGAGGGGAAATATTCTTCCTGACAGGAGCGGCGGGCAATATGGATCCGGTAAACGGCCCGCAGGACGCCGCCTACGCTGAAAGCTGCGGCAGGGAGCTTGCGGATGAACTCGCCGGCATAAGATTCACCCCGGTACGGAGCAAAGGTCTGCTCCGCTTGGTGGATGAGACAGTGGATCTGCCCTATCAGAAGGCTGTTGTGACCGCTGATGATGTACGCCGGCATGCCGATTCACTTGCCAGATGTTCGTCATCAGTGTCCTCTTCTTTTGCCGATGATGTCCGCAGATGGGAAGGCGAGATACTTGACCGCTTCAAGGAAGGCCCGATGCCAAGCAAACTCCGCTATAATCTGCATGTGGTTGACCTTGACGGCATTCTGTTCTTCTTCTCCGACGGCGAACCGTTCTGTGAATATCAGACGGCGGCCCGGGAGGCATTCCCGGACAGGACGGTCTTCTTCGCCGGATACACCAACGGACAGAACTCATACCTCCCTTCGGAACGTGCGTATAAGGTGCGCAAAGGCTATGAGTATGAGACCGAACAGATGCACATATACATCAAGGCTCCTTATCCTCTGTCGTCCGAAGCTCCGGCGGTCTATGCCAGGGGAGTGAAGAGGATTCTTTCAGACGCTGTCGCATCCGAGGGCTCTGAACCTCGGAAAGACTGGCGTTCTTATGGAATCATCCCGGAACCCGTGTCCATTGAGCCTCTTGATGGAGAGTTTACATTGAGGCGGAATTCCCATCTTCGTGTGGAAGGCGGGGATGCCGGATTTGCGGAAGCCGCCGTTGTCTTTGTCGGGCGCGTCAGGACTTCCACTGGGATAGACCTTGACAAGGGCAAGGGCTCCGACATACTTCTTCGTAAAGTCGATGGACTCGGCGAGGAGGAGTACAGGATGGAAGTAAGTGCCAAGGGTGTGAAAATAGAAGCTTCGACTCCTGCCGGGGCATTTTATGGCCTTCAGACACTCACACAGTTGCTGCCCGCTCAGATTCTGTCTCCGGAGAGGGTGTCCGGAGTGAAGTGGACGGTGCCGTGCTGCCGCATCAGCGACTATCCGGCTCTGCCGTACCGCTCGATGATGCTGGACTGCGGAAGGTATTTCTATTCCAAGAAATTTGTGAAGAGATTCATCGACTATATGTCGGTTCGCAAGCTAAACAGATTCCATTGGCATCTCACCGAGGACCAGGGCTGGAGGATAGAGATCAAGAAATACCCGCTGCTCACCCGGATAGGTTCGGAGCGTCCGTTCACGGCGGATTATAACGGCAAAAACCCTGACGGTAAGCCGCACGGAGGTTACTATACGCAGGATGATGTCCGGGAGGTGGTGGAATATGCAAGGCTCCGTCAGATAGAGGTGGTCCCGGAAATAGAGATCCCGGGTCATTCCACGGCGGCCCTCGCCGCATATCCGAGATTCTCCTGTGACACGACGAAGACTTACACTGTGTCCACTGACTGGGGAGTCAAGAAAGATGTGTACTGCCCGAGCGAGGCCACGCTTGCTTTTCTGGAGGATGTCTTTACGGAGTTGCTGCCGCTGTTCCCGTCAAAATATTATCATATAGGCGGAGACGAATGTCCGCAGGACGCATGGAGGAACAGCCCGTATTGCCACAAGGTCATGAGAGAACTGGGACTCAAGAGCTATGACGAGGTGCAGTCCTATTTCGTGAACCGTATAAGCGCTTTTCTCCGCGGTAACGGCAAGGATGTGATAGGTTGGGACGAGATTCTCGACGGCAAGTCCATCAGCCCTGAGATGATAGCCCAGTCTTATCGGGGCCACGGCCCTGCCGCCAAGGGCATCCGTACAGGGCACAGGGTCATACTCTCTCCGGACCGCTGGTGCTATTTCAACTACTATCAGGAAGGGCCGCTCCGTGAACCTGCCAATCAGCCAAGGTTCTTGCCGCTGAAGAAGATCGCCAACTATTATCCTGCGGTTGACTCCCTGCCGGACCTGAGCGAGAGATACATCATCGGCGTGGAAGGTTGCCTGTGGGGTGAATATGCTCCGGAGAGCAGGAACGTGGAATACAATGCGTTCCCGCGCACCTCTGCTCTCGCCGAGTCCGGCTGGACCTTGCGCGGGAACAAGGACTGGTGGTCCTTCCGTTGTAGAATGGAAAAGGAGATGGCCCGCATCGAGGCTGAACAGGTCGCCTTCTCAAAGGCTTATTGGAATGTGATTTTTGACTACGACAGCGTCAATCTTCCAAGGCCTGAGGATGCCGACATGATGCTGGATTATCCTGGCGCGGCCATCCACTATACTGTCGATGGAAGTACGCCGGAACTTGCGTCTCCTGTGTTCACAAGGCCTTTTGTTCCGGAAAAAGGGACTGTGGTCAAGGCTCAGGGAATAAAATACAACGGAGAGAAGGTCGGTGAACTTGTGGAAATACCTTTCTGATGAGAAGATTTGTAGGCATATTTGTGGTTTTCGCTCTGGCTTTCAGTTGTAAACAGGCCGGGGACAGAGAGTGCGTGAGTTTGGATGTTATCCCTCAACCATCACATATTCAGAAAGAGGAGGGTTTTTTCAGCATCACGAAGAAGACTCCTGTCTATGCGGATGGAGAGGAGATTCTGCGTACCGTGGGCTTTCTCAACGAGCGTCTGCGGACGGTCTCCGGCTATTCCCTGAACGTGTCGCCGACAGATCTCTCGCAGAGCGAAGGCATCTTTTTCCTTGATGCGGGACTCCCCGAGGAAAATTATGCTCTTCATGTGGAGCCGGGGCGTGTCATCATCGAATATGGGGACGGGGCGGGAGCGTTCTATGCCCTCCAGACACTTTTCCAGCTGATGGATCCGGACATATTCTCTTCCGTAAGACAGTCCCGCAGGACTTGGAATGTGCCCTGCTGTTTGATAGAGGATTCCCCGAGGTTCAGTTACAGAGGAATGCACCTTGACTGCTGTCTCCACTTCTTCGACGTGGACTATCTGAAAAGGTACATCGATCTGATGGCTTTGCACAAGGTCAACCGGTTTCACTGGCATCTGACAGAAGATCAGGGGTGGAGACTTGAGATAAAGAAGTATCCGCTTCTCACAGAGAAAGGCCAATGGCGCAAGGAGACTGTGATAGGGTCGCTTGCTTCCGGAATATATGACGGGAAGCCTTACGGAGGATATTACACACAGGAACAAGTCCGTGACTTGGTGGAATATGCCGCTCAGAGGTATGTCACCGTCATCCCTGAAATTGAGATGCCCGGCCACGCCCTTGCCGCCATCGCCTGCTATCCCGAGCTGAGCTGCGGACTGGAAGACCACTATGAGACGGCCACCAAGTGGGGTGTCTTCCGTCAGGTCTATTGCCCGAAAGAGGGTACTTTCAAGTTCCTGGAGGATGTCCTTGATGAGGTGATGGAACTCTTTCCGTCTGAACTGATACACATCGGAGGTGATGAATGCCCCAAGGCGAGCTGGAAGAAATGTCCTCATTGCCAGGCACTCATCAGGAAGCTCGGCCTTAAGGATGAGTTCGGGCTGCAGAGCTGGTTCATCCAGAGAATAGAGCAATACCTCAACTCAAAGGGACGTGAGATCATAGGTTGGGACGAGATTCTTCAGGGCGGACTTGCGCCTAACGCCAAGGTGATGTCCTGGCTCGGCGAGGAGGGCGGGATAAAGGCTGCAAGGATGCATCACTATGCCGTCATGGCTCCATATCCCAAATACTATCTTGACTATTGGCAGGGAGACCCGGACAGCGAGCCTCTTGCCATGGGCGGCCCGACGATGCTGCGCACAATGTATGACTACAACCCTGTGCCGGATGTGCTGGACGAGGAAGAGAGGGGATACATCCTTGGGGTGGAGGGCTGCGTCTGGACAGAATATATGCCTACTCCCGAACGTGTGGAGTATATGGCATATCCGAGAATGTGCGCCATTGCCGAGAGCGGCTGGACTACAGCTGCGAAGGATTGGGACGGCTTTGCCCGCAGGCTCGAAACTCACTTCGGCAGGTTGGACAGACTGGGTGTCAAGGCTTGCCGCAACTTCTTCAGCCCTTACATCGAGTTCCATCAGGACACTTCTCACGACAAGGTGGTGACCATCACTGCGGACTTGCCGGATTCAGAGATCCGTTACACTTTGGATGGAAGCGAGCCGGGCCCGGAATCGACATTATATACTGTTCCTTTCGTCATCAATCGCTCACAGGAGGTCAAGGCCGTGCTTGTAAGGGATGGAAAGACGGTGGGTGAAATGAAAACAAAGACAATCTAAAATTAATATTATGGCATTAAGACTTACAGAACAGCCGTCGTTGCACGATCATCTGGAGAAAAAAAGCGTGGCCGAGTTGCTGCGCGAGATCAACGAGGAAGACAAGAAGGTTCCTCTCGCAATCGAGAAAGTGCTTCCGGAGCTTGAAAAGCTCGTCAGCGCGATCGAGAAACAGTTGCGCGGGGGCGGAAGAATGTTCTATTGCGGAGCCGGAACTGGCGGTAAACTCGCGGTTCTGGACATGCTTGAGATCCCGAACACTTATGGTGTGTCTCCGGAGATGATCCAATGCATCCTAGCCGGCGGAGTGGAGAATCTGGTGCTCGACCTCGAAGAAATGGAGGATGATGTCAATGAGGGATGGAGACTTCTGGAAGAGAAGAATGTCAGCCCGAAAGACATCGTGGTGGGAATCTCCGCAAGCGGCAACACTCCGTACGTGCTGGCCACCCTCAAGGCCTGCCGCGAACACGGCATCCCTACCGGTTCATTTGTCAACAACCCGGGCTCCCCGATTTCAGACTACTCCGACTATCCCGTGGAGGTCATCACCGGACCTGAGTTCATCACGGGAAGTACCCGTATGAAATCCGGTACTTCGCAGAAACTTATCTGCGACATGATAAGCACCACCATCATGTGCCGTCTCGGCAGAGTCGAGGGCAACAGAATGGTTCATGCGCATCTTATCAACAATAAGGTTATCGATCGTCTTACCCGGACGATGGTGGAGCGCAATCCGTCTCTGTCTTATGATGAGTGTGAGGCTGCGATCAAGAAATATGGCGGACTGACCGAGGCCGAGAAAGAGCTTCGGGAGGAAGGCGTGATAACATTGTAGCCATGCGCGCGAACGTACTGTTGCTGATTCCTGCGCTGCTGCTTGCAGGCTGCAACCATGATTCTAAAGACGGCTCCGCCAAGTGGAGCGGAGTGGTGATCAATGAGATTGCCGCTCACGACGAGACTCCGGACGCACAATCCTGGGTGGAGTTGCTGAACACCGGTACGGAAAGCGTTGACCTGTCGGGAATCGGCCTGTTTCTCAGTGACCAGTATTTTGATAGAAAATGCATTTATGCCGCGCCTGAAGGCACCTCTCTCGGTGCCGGAGAGCGGATGGTCCTTTCCACAGAGGACGAGACTTTGCTTACGGGCATGGCCTCGGACTCTGACTTTACCCTTAAACTCGCCGCAGACGCTTCCGGCAAGGCGATTGATGAATTCGTGAGAAACTCTGTGTTCGGAACTTCGGAGGCTCCCGTGCAGACAGCGAGAGGCAGTTATCAGCGGATTCCTGACGGAGGAGCGCAGTGGAGGAACCTTACATATTCCAGCAAAGGCATGGAGAATGCCGTCTTCAGCCTTGACAGGACGCTCCGCGCCGGGGTCTGGACCTGGAGCAGTCATATCCCAAGCCTTATGGCAGATGACTGCGCGTCCATGAAGTCGCTGAAAGCCAAGGGATATGACCACATCATACTCAACTATGCCGCCTTCAGTCCGTCCGCAAGGAAGACCACGATAGAGTTCATCGAGGCAGCCGAGCGGATCGGGCTTACGGTTCACGCATGGATACAGTGCTTCTACTCCGGAGGATGGGTCAATCCTATAGATGACGAGAACAACCGCTACAAGGACGAGGTCTTCGATAGGATTGCCGCAAATGCCAAATCCTACATAGAGGATTACGGTGTGAAAGGCATCCATCTGGATTACATCCGCTTCGGCGGTACAGCTCCTAAACACAACCCGTCGGCCGAGGTCAATGCGGTCGGGGCCGTGACCCGCTGCTGCAGGGAACTCCGTGAACTCTGCGACAGCTATGATGAGGGACTTGTGACCTCCGCCGCACTTATGCCGGACGAGACCCGTGACGGCTACTACTATGGACAGAACCTTGACCAGATGGGCAAGTATATCCATATCCTTATGCCGATGATTTACCGCTACTCTTATGGCTATGACGACGCCACCTGTCAGAAGGTGGCGGACAGGTTCGCCGGAAATGCTTCAGGAGCCGAGTGCTGGGCCGGAACGACCACTTACCGGGGCAATGACAGCGGTGTCGTTCCCATGGATGCGGAAGGAATACTCAAGGATTGCAATGTCTATAAGGACACCGGCGCCAAAGGGATAGTCCTTTTCCGCTACGGGCTCGGAGAGTTCCCCGATGTCAATAATTATTTCAATCGATAATCACTATTCACTATTCACTAAAAACCATCCGTTATGAGAAAAATTTGGAATTATCTCATCGTATTGATTGCCGCCGCCGCACTTTTCGCAGCCTGCGGCAAGGAGAAGAACGAATCAGATTCTGATGTCAAACCTGTTGCGACCATTTCGCAGCAGACGTTGGTTGAGGCTTTCTCATCCATGTATTCTGAGTGGGAAACCACCACGGCCATCCCGACTTCACTTAAGGCCGGAAATGTCACCTTGACCCAGCCACAGTATCAGTATGCTCTCTGTGTCGTCGTTTCCAACATTATTGAGGGGAAGACCTCCGGTGATGTGGATGTGCTGAACTATAAAGCTGCCGATCATCCGGACAGAGACAGTTACGAGGCTGAAACCATCGCGGTGAAGGGCGATGAAAGCGTGCAGGCGATCGCAGCCAATATTCTTCAGACAGCCAAGGAGAAAGGTCAGATCCCTAATCAGACCGTTTTCACAAAAGGCGGTTCGGCGGTTGCTTTCTCCACCAACCGTGCCACGATAACGCTTGCCAGAACGGTGGCTTCATACAAAGAGGCCGGCAAGCTTCCTTCGGCAGTCTCGACGGACTACCTTTCCGCTGCGGCCACTCTTAAAGGCTTTGCGCAGCAGCTGGTCTCTTATCTTGATGTCTGGGAGAAGACAGTGGGCACCGTCAGCGCGGACGGCAGCCATTGTTCCGACAACGAAAGCGCCTGGGAGAATGTTCACTTCATCCCTGTCCCTTACAGCGGTGGGGCCTATGCGGACGGCAAGGACCAGTATGACGCGAAATACCAGCCGTATCACACGATAAGCGTCGCCGGCACAGAATACACCGCCGCCCAGTGCTTTGTGATAGCCGCGAAGGGCTTCCTCGACCTTGTGACCACGGAAGGCTCCGCCAAGCAGCAGACTGAAAGGAATACCACTGTCCATACCCTTGGCAATGGCAAAGCTTTGACCGAGAAGATCCCTGCCGTTGACGACTGGGCTCTTTGGGGCAACTATCCATGGTACGAGAAGGCGGATGAGCCTTGCGCCATCAACCTTTCCTATGACGCTCCTTGCAACCTGCAGTTTATGGTCCGCATACTTCCTTGGTTCCTCACAAGGGCGAAGGATCTTGGACACATAGGCAACTTCCTTAACTTTGACGAGGATCCCGGAAGCTCGCTTGTCATGCCGCCTTATTACGGAATCATCTCTCCTATGCGTACATTCCTCATTCTCTGCCGCTTCTATGACTATCTGCTCAAGAATGGCATTACCGAGAATGTCTATGATGCCGTGAAGGATCTTAAGCTCGACTACGACCTCTATGGTGTGGTGGTGCCTGACATAGAGCTCAAGACCAAGGAACTTAACATGAAAGCCTCGGAAAGCTCCACGGACGCCCAGTTCATTGCCAAGAAAGCCTGGACAGCCACGGCCACGGAAAGCTGGATCACCGTCTCCCCGGTTTCAGGAGAGGCCGCCACACCTGCAAAGGTCACTGTTTCGGTGGCTTCCAACACCGGTGCGGCACGCGAGGGCAAGGTCGTCATCAAGGGCGGTAATGTGACCGAAGGAGTCGAAATCACCGTCAAGCAGGCGGAGTATGTGGCTCCTACGGGCACGACCATCAAGGATTTCGCGTCCGAGTTCGTGAAGTGTCTTCCAATCTGGGAGAAGACCATCGGTACGGTGGACGCCTGCGGCCTGTACTGCACGGCGCAGGGCACCGCGTACCAGAATGTCCACTTTATCCCTATCGGAGAGCCTTCAGGCAACCCATACGGAACAGACGGCAATCAGTACGATCCGAAGTACTCTGTCTGGAAACTCACCATCGGCGACAAGGAGTACAACTCGGCGCAGGCTTGGGAGATCGGTGTCCGCGCTTTCCTGAATATGGTGACCAAGGAAGGTGAGGCCTACCTTGAGACCATGCCGACGAGGAACTCTCCTTTCACTCTTGCGGACGGCTCCGGCATGAGCGCTGCCATGCCTTCGGCATCAGACAATTGCAAATGGGGAGCGACACCTTGGTATGAGGGAGACAACAGCGGAAACTCTCTCGTGACTTACAAGGGCGAGGCGATCTCCGCTGTGGGTGTGGAATTCATGGTCAAGTGCACTTCCGTCCACATAGTCCGCGGCCTCATCAAGAATCCTTGGAACTCAAGTCCGCTCAACGCGATCGGCAACTTCCAGGTGTTCGGCACAGACGCGGCTTCCTCTATCGTTCTTGACGGCTACATCGGACAGATTTCCCCGATGCGTGAGCTTGTGATTCTCGCGAGGATTTACAAGTATCTGCTGGACAACAATATCACGGAGAATGTCTATACGGCCTTGAAAGACCGGACATTCGACTTCGATATGTACCATAAGGGCGAGACATTCTAAGCTTCTGAATCGGGCGCAGGGGCCTGACCGCCCCTGCGCTTACCAAGATAAACAATCTGATGCTATGAGACCGAGAGCCTTTGATTTAGTTTTTTGCGTAAATGCCGTCATCGTCACGGCCGCACTGCTGTGGACTGGCTGCGCCTGCACCGGGAACGGCGGGAAAGACGAGCCGGCGGAGCCGAAGGAATTTGTGGCGTCGTCGTGGAACGGAGAGTTCCTTCTTGCCGTCTCGAAGGCTTATGAAACGTTCGCCGAGACGGACGAGATGCCAGTGTATGTCAACGTGGAAGGGGTGGAATACGGTCAGGCGAAATATTTTTCAGCCTCTTGTTCCATTATGGAACTGATAGAAAGCCACCCGGACGATTGGCAGAAGCAGCCGGACGTGGAGATTCCCAAGTACTCGTCCGGTTCGGTGATGCAGTGGAACACATTCGAGCAGGACTCAATCTCACTGGATGCCCTCAAATGGGCAATCTCGAAAATGACCGGCTATGCCGAAGAGAAAGGAATGTACCCGAACTACTGTTGCTTTGGGACAAGGACGTGGAAATCAGACAGAAGCGGTGACTCAAGCGTGGATTACAACTATGAGCCCGAGACGGAGCGATATGTCGGGAATCTCCTCTTCCGGCAGGCTCTGGTGGCTATGGCGAGAGTCATGGACTATTACCGCCACAACCTTTCCCTTCCCGGGAAGGTCTCCGTGTGGTGGTCGGACTTTCTGCGCAGCGCTTCAAACTGCCCAGTGGATGACGGGACGGTGGTCTCGGCTATGAAGGAGGCCACCTCCGGTAAAAGCACGGACAGAGAGAAAGCCGAGGCCATCTTCACATACGCCAGAGACAAATGGGAATGGGAAAATTACTCCAACACGCGCAAGGGGGCCGTGGCCACCATCAACGCTAAAGGAGGCAACTGTTGTGACATGGCCCACGCCATTGTGGCGATGAGCCGCGCGGCCGGCATTCCGGCACGTTATATTCATGGCCAATGTTATTTCTCCAGTTCGGTGATCGGCCATGTCATTCCGGAGATTTATGTTGACGACGAATGGTTCATCTGCGACGCCACCAACAAGAACTCCACTTTCGGGCATCCGGTGTGGAAAGGAATGGAGACTTTCAACGGGCTGTACAGCGAGCTTCCGTTCTGAACCGTTGATGACTCAGATAAAAAGACAATTGTAAGAGCATGATGAAAGAAAATAGGAAATATGTTCTGCCGCTTGCGATAATAGGTTCGATGTTTTTCATCGTGGGCTTTGCCATAGGAATAAACAGTTACC
>CAVKYA010000016.1:0-20109 GCA_963660255.1 Bacteroidaceae bacterium
GGCATATTCAACAACCCGTTCCTGATCTGGGGCAAGTACAGAAGTCATTGGTTCAAAAAGACTCTGACAGTGTCGTTCCAATTCCACCACACGCAGATGGACGGAGCGCACGCGGCCATATTCCTAAGCAATCTTCAAGAAGAAATCGAGCGGGGTCACTTGATTTTCCGGTAGAAGGTGCCGCTCTGGCCTTTTATGTGGTATTCCTTGCTGGTGTTCCAGGTCTCGTCGCCGTAGTAGATACGGTGCCGGTTGGTTGTGCTGATATATTCATTGCCATACTTGTCCACAAAGACATCGCCCTGCGATGAAGCTCTGACTCCGCCGGAAGAGACTCCTCCGACAATGGCTCCTATCACGGCAAGCACCGCAAGGACAGCGAGAGCGAGCCACCAGAAATTCTTTATGACGAAAAGGCCAAGGGTAAACGTCGGAGCGGCGAGCAACAGGCCGGCAATGATGCATCCGGCCGTCGGCAACAAACCGCCAGAAGCCCCGAACAAACCGTCGATGACCACCATATAGAATGACGCCACGGCCATCAGGGACAATATTCCGGTGTAGGCCAAGGCCAATGAATATTTGACTATGCTCTCGTCCAGCATCTCAGCGGAGCACATCTCCCTCAGCATCGGCATCACCTTATCCACGGACAAGGCCAAGCCGGCGGCAGAGGCCAGCAGGACAAGGAAGCGAACAGCCTTGCGCCAGCCATCTTTTTCATAAAAAACGCTTCCCCACAGCGCCAAGGCAGCGCAGACAATCGGGACAATGAGAGAGAGAACCGTGTCGGGCATAAGCTTATGTGTTTATTATAATGCCAAATATAAGAATATTATTCCACTGTTCCCAATCGTGGGAAACAGAAAAACATCAGGTTGGGAAATCCTTGCATATTCAAGATATTTTCACAAAATTTGCGGTGACGGACGGGCTGTTTGTCCGATCCGGGAAAGGCCGTGATATGGCATCCCCGTGCCGGGCCTGCATTTGGAAGCGGTTCAAGACATAAACCGCCTTATTGTAAAACGAACAAAGGTGCCGGAAGATGTTCTTCTATGGCACCGAACAAATTAATTACAGCTATGAAACGTAAGATGCTTTTTGCGGCGGCGATCTGCTGCATTGTTTCCGCGGTGATGGTTTCCTGCGGAAAGGACAACCCTGACACTCCAGAACCTGATCCGACTCCCGATCCAGAACCGGAAGTACCTGTGACACCGAAGGATACCGTCGTCTATGCGGTCGGACAGGAAGCGGTTCCGGGGCAAGGATACTACTATGCGACAATCTGGAAGGACGGCAAGAGGTTCCTTCTCTCAGACGGAAGCTATGACGCTTTCTGCAACGGGGTTTACGCTGACGGCGAGACAATCTACATCGCCGGATGCGAGGCGACTGGTGACCTTGTGGATGACGGCTACTATGAGCCTTATCACCAGAATGTCGGCGTGATCTGGAAATTCAAGGCCGGTGAGGAGGACAAGGCGGAAAAGACCGTCATCAGCGACGGGAAATATTCAACATCCCCTATCGCCGTGACTGTCGCCGACGGAAAGGTCTATGCTGCGGGATTCGACACTCCTGAATATGACAGACGCGTCATCCTTTGGACTGACGGAACCCCTCAGTACCTGACGGACGGAACGACCGACGCGTTGGCGTACTGCATCTATTCCGACGGAAAGGATGTCTATGTCGGCGGATATGTCCAGCCGGCAAGCAACAAGCAAGGCGGCATCGCCACCATCTGGAAAAACGGTGTGGCACAGAACCTTACAAGCGGGAATACGGTTGCGAAGGTGAACGCCATCTGCGTTGACGGCGGGAAGGTCTATGCGGCCGGAACCGAGAAAGAGTCAGGCGGAAGATGGAAAGGCGTACTCTGGATCGACGGCGTTGCACAGGACTTCACGGACTATGTGGGAACCGAAGTCACAGGCCTTTACGTCAAGGACGGTGAATATGTCATCGAAGGGAATATGACCGAGACCAACTCCGCCAAGGACATCTGCCCTTACATTTGGACGGCCGCAGGTGCACAGAAGGTCGCCGAAACAACCCTCTGCCAGGGAGTTGGCCTTGCTGTAGCCGGTAAAGACATCTATGTCGCCGGTAACGAGAGCGCAGGCTATGACGCTGAATACAACCCGATCAACCTTGCCCACCTCTGGAAAAACAGTGTCGAGCAGGAACTTGAGGTCGAGTACAGAAACGACTTCTCCATCTGGGGCGTCGCCTGCGCCTACATCGAAAAGAAGTAATCTCTAACGCCCCAAAAACCGGACTGTCATCTCAGAGGCGAACTCTTCGCCGTCTGTGGTTCTGTGGGCACCCTGGGCAGGATAGCGTCTGTAGTATTTCGCATAGTTCTGATTGTCCCAGATGTGCATCTTGGCGAGACTGTCGTCACCACCGGCAGTGATGCTGGAAGTCACATAGACTTCAATGGAATTGGCGTCATACCAGGCTCTATATTCCTTTTTGCCTACCGCTTCCAGCTTGTTTCCTCCGGCTGCATCGAAGCTTATGGTCTTCATATCTTCGTTGCAGCCTTTTTCCGCCACGCAGCGGCCTACACAGCATATTCCGAAATACCAGTAGAAGTCTATGGCATCCCTCATCGTCAAACGGTTGACCGTGCGGTAGCCACCATTCTCAAAGATGGTTTCCTTAATATGTTCGGCCACAACGTGATGGTCGGACAGTTGAGCCTGTCCGTCAATTTTCAGAGCGGTCTTGTGCATAGAAGATCTCTGCACATAGCGGAAGCCATCACATACCGTCCAATCAAACGATGCTTGAAGATCCTCCGCCGTCAGTTCCTTGTCCCCTACATAAAAAACGACTCCGTGACCGTCACCTATGTCGATTCTCTCGTCGCCGTGAAAACCTCCGGTAAAATCGTAGGTGTCGATATGAGTCTTTCCCTGAACATTCAGGTTTTCGCCATAGTCCTTGAACACGCTCTCGTTCTCGCCGTTGGTGAGAATCTTGTCCAATTCGTTGGCCATCACACGAGTGGCGGGGTCAAAACGGCCCTGATATGCCCAGTCAACGCGCCATAGATCCATATACTGCGATTCCGAATGGTCGCAGTAATGATTAAGCCGGAACACGTACCAGACATTTGTCCTGTATTCGTCCTTGACAGCGACATTGAAGAACTCTTCGGAGCCGTTCCTTTCGAACCTCACCATACAGTCGGCTGTCTCGTACGGATTCTCTTCCTCCGGAACATTATTCTTATGGCAGGAGCAGCAGGTGGCCAGTACCGCGAAGACAGACATCAAAAACAAGTCCGCTCTCATCAATTTCAATAAAAACATTAGACAGAATATTCAAATATAGCCGCACAGAGTCGTATAAAGAAGAGGAGACGGGGAATACGAAGCGTCACGCTCCCCCGTCCCCTCTTAATGATAGACTATCTGGCAGCCTTGTCAACGATACATCTTACCGCGGCCGCATTCTTACGGTCAAACGAAGCGATTCTGACAACCTTCTTTTCCGTGCCGTGGCTATTGGTCGTGTTGAAAAGGCCCTGTCCCTGAGAGTCTCCGGCTATGTTGGACCAGATGAAGCCTTCCTTGGACGCTCCGGCGTTGCCGGCCGCACCCATACCAATATTCTCCGGCCTGTACTGGATCTTTCCTGTAGCGTCCTTTGCGGTCTGACGGCCTTGGTCGAGCAGAACGAGGTCACCGATTCTTGCGTGAGGTGCTCCGACCGTGCCGTCATTGTACTGTGCGGATGAGGCAAGGGCGGCAACAGCATTGAGGGCAGGCAGGGAAGCCACCCTCCATCCCTTAGGGCAAGGGTCATAGATTGACTTGGTCCCTTCTTCCTTGTTGTTGATTTCTCCCCAAAGATCCCTATACTTTTCTGTTGACCAGTCAGGAAGGGCGGTGACATCTCCAGGATACGCCACGAGCGCGTGAGGATTCTCAAGGGCGGTTTTGAGCGTAACAGGTCCTGTTATCGCCGGGATATTTCCTTTCTTGTCCCCGTCAATCATATCCAGAGACCAGTAAGTGGTCCAGAACAATGGCATCGGACGGCCCCACTGATAATAATGGAGCATCCTGTAAATAGGGTCCGGATTGTTTCCCGACTTATTAGCCGTCCAGGTCTCCATCTTCGTAGTAGGCTGGCCGATGTCCATAGGAGCGAACTTGTAGTCTCCGACCGTGACAGGGTCGAGCCTTGTGCCGTCAGCGGCGATATTCCAGAAAGTCCACGCCCAAAGAACCTTGCCCGAGGCATCCTTCATAAGGAGAATCGGCGCTCCGGCAAAGGCACCGGTGTTGGTAACCGTCACTTTATATTCAGAAGTGTTCGGAGTGATTGTGAACTTGTCGTTTATGACAACGCCGGAGGCTTCATAACCGGCGATGCGTGGCGTGTAAAGATTGCCGCTCTTGAGCGTGGCCCACTCGAAAGTCACGTTCTCCGGCTTTGCCAACGCCGCCTTCGCGAAATTACCGCGTGCACGGTAGTCGATCACCACCGTTTCCGGGATATCGGCATTAGGGGCAAGCGTGGCACCGGTGTATGTCGCGCCTTTGTACTGGATGAAATACGTGTTCGCGTCGCCGTATGCCACTCCTTCTCCTGTGATGTAACGGCTGTCCTCGGCGCAGTACCAGGCACCTGCCGCATTGTCACTGACCTTAAGGCCGGAAAGGTCGATGGTCGTGGTCTTTCCAGCCTCGAACTTCAGACCTGTCTGCTTGGTCGGGATTGTAACCTTCTTGCCGTTGACCTCATCGACAAGCTCGACAACGACCCAGACTTCCTTGCTTGAATAATCGGCGGCAAGAATGTTGAGATAGATGTTCTGTTCCTTGGCCTGAGACAAGGTCACCGGGTTGACAACCTCTACAGACACCTGGCTCAACTCGCTTCCGCTGATCGGAGTGATCGTCATCGTGTTCACGTTAATGTCAAAGTCACCGGCGATCGGAGTATTTGACTCGTCGAAGACAGTGACTTTTGAAGGCGCGTAGCTTGCGAGTTCCGTGGAAGTGATCTTCACCTGAGCCAAGGCAGTGACAGGATTCAGCTCGAACTTGAAAGTCTCGTCCACGCCAGGAATGCCGGTCACATATCCTACCGCAAAACAGTCGGAAGCCACATTCGGAGCCGACTGGATCTGCTTGTCCCCTACGCTGAGCCCCATAATCGTGCCGTCAGCGAAGGCGAGTTCCGAATTGTAAGGAGAATAGATCATAAACTTGTTCTCACCCTGCACGAGGTCAAGCCCCGGCGTGTTGAACAGAGCGACGGCCTTGCCATCATATTCAGAAGGGGTGTAGTTGTTAAGGTTCTCGCCGGTGTCCGGGTCAATGTTCGGAGTGGTGTCGGCCCATCCGACAATCTTGCATTCCTTGTTGAGGATGCGCAGGTCAGACTGTGCGGAATACAATCCGACCACCGAATTGGTCTTCCAAGTGAATCCTTCCGTATTGACAGTGCCCTCAAGCACATAAGAGGTGCCGGCTTCCGGAATCGGGTAGCTCGGAGCCTTGTCCTTCTCGCAGGCGATAACCGCAAAAAGGGCGGCGGATAAAATCAGATACTTTTTCATTGCATTATTAATTAGATGTTTAGAAATATATTTTCCTTAGTTGGATATTCATATCAGGGCGGATGCCTACCATCCGGCATTCTGTTCAAGGTTCTTGTTGACACCTCTCTGTTCCTCGGAAATCGGAAGCCAGATCTTGTGGGCGGCATCCTTCTTGCTCATATTCCCACGCAGAGTTGGAATGCCGAGCTTAATATAGCCTCCAGTCTGGTAGTTGAGGTATTTTGGATCGATGTAGTCGGGGTCTTCCGGATCCAGTTCCGTGTTGGCCCACTTCTCGACGACCTTTTCCTCGTCAAGACTTTCGATGTTGTCCAAGAGACGGTTATACCGGATAAGGTCCCATTTGCGGGAGAACTCGAAGATGAGTTCGCGCTCACGGCTTTCGAGCAGTTCCTCACGGAAATCGTCCTTATGGTAATATGCCTTTAGCTCATTAAAGAGCACATCATCGTCACCACAGGCACGTTGAAGCACCTTGTTCATCCATATTCTTGCATTTATCTCGTCGCCGTCGGCATAGTAGAGTGCCTCGGCATACATCAGATAGACATCGGCAAGGCGCATAAGAGGTATGGACATAGCGTGCTGCTGGTAGCTATGCTGCATTTCATCGGCATTGCAAAGCCTGAACTTTCCGGCACACATCTGCATTCCAGACACAGGAAGGTATGTCTGGGTGTCGCTGTCATAGAGAGGATGAACGATCTTTTCATCCGCCGCTCCGTCCTTGCCTGCCACAGTCACCATAGTCTTCGGAGGATTAGGGTTATAGTAAGTATATCCGTCAACCTTGATTTCCGTCTTTCCGTCGTGCATACGCCCTGTTATGTTGTGGTCACGCCGAGGATCCTTCGGGCTGTACATATAGAAGGCGCGCGGAGTCGGCACGAAACGACCTCCATAGACTGTCGGAGAGCCGGAATTGTTGGACGGAGACGGCAGGTAGAAGCTGTTCGGCCAATAACCTTCGGAACCTGAAAGCGGCTGCTCGGCAAGCAGAAGGCATTCCTGGTACTGCTGTGCCTTTGTCGTCTCGCGGAAAAGATTGGTGTAATCGGAGATGAGTCTGTAGGAAGAATGCTCAACAATGTCTGCGCAAACCTCCTTCGACTTTTTCCACATAGCGGCCTCATCCACAAAGGAGAAATCGTTAAGCGGCTGCCTGTCCAGAAGATCCGCGCCGGTGCCGTTCGCCTTGCAGGCGGCGAGATAGTTACAAACGCGCGCGATGTAGGCGGCAGCCGTGTATTTGTTGGCCGAGGAGGTCTGAAGAATCCCGACTTCGTTCAAATGCTCATAGGCATAATCCAAATCATTGAATATAAACTCATAGACCTCCTTGAGCGAAGCGCGCGGCTCCTGGCCGTCCGACTCGAAACTCTCGACAATCGGCACGCCCCCGAAATTCCAGGCAAGATGATAATAGAAAAACGCCCTGAGGAAACGGACTTCCGCTATGTACTGGGTACGAGTCTCCTCAGCCATATTTATGTTCTTGATATAGTGAAGGATGGTGTTGCATCGATTGACGCCGGTGTACATAACTTTCCACGCATCCCTGACGCAACGGGTACTCTCGTTATAGTTTCCCCACGTCATCTCAAGACCTTCGTCGGAAGAAGATGTCGCAGCCACCATATCATCTGAAGGAGTGTTCATTATGTATATCATTCCCTGCCCGTAGCTGCCTCTCTGCACATAGGACGCACCTGGTATCTTATGCCCGTTTATCACCTCATAGCAGGATGTGAGAGCCATATACATAGACCTTTCCGAAGTATAGAAATTCTCCGGCGAAGTCTGTGAATATGGATACTGATCCAGAAACTTCGCGTATTCGCAGGATGCCGCCGAAAACGCGGCCAGCACCGCTGCCAGAATATATTTGATTGTCTTTCTCATTTTCAAACCATTTTTAGAACGTCATACCTATTCCGAAAGTGAATGTCCTTGCCTTTGGATATGAAAGCCTGTCGAAGCCGGTGAACAGAGGATTGGAAGAACTGACATCCGGATCCATTCCGCTGTACTTGGTGATCACGAACAGGTTGTCCGCGTTGAGACTCAACTTTATTCCCGCAATCCTCACCTTGCGCAGCTTCGGATTGTCGAAGGTATAGCCTAAGGAAAGGTTCTTGAGCCTGACGAAAGAGCCATCCTCCACATAATATGAAGAGACCCAAGTGTTTGTCTGGTTCAGAAGCCTTGAATATGTGTTGGACGGGTTCTCCACCGTCCATCTGCCGTGCCACGCGTCTTTCGTCAGATTGTTGAACTGTGTTCCGCCGCTCTGTCCGGACTCCGAACGCAGTTTGAACTCGTTCATTATGTCCCTGCCGAAAACGCCCTCGAAGAAGAACGAGAGTTCAATGCCGAAGATGTTGAAAGTGTTTCCTAAGCCCATAGTGAAATCAGGGTTCGAATCGCTTATCACCGTCTTGTCAGCCACAGTGATCACGTTGTCACCGTCAAGATCCCGGTACTTGCGGTCACCAGGCTGCACCGTCACTGAATTGATGCCTGTGACACCGTCCTTTAGTTTATATTTGTAATTGTCGTAGTTGCCCTCGGTGACTATGGTCTCGGCCGAGAATTGACGGCCGTTTCTGTCAACCGCCCAAAACTCGTCGAGCTGATAGTTGCCGTCGGCGACATAACCGTAGCCTATGCCGATAGGTTGCCCGACCATAATTCTGGAAATGTCGTTCGCGAGCTGACCGTGGGCGATGTTGACGCTGGTGTAGTCAATGCCACCGATGTCCAGAACCTTGTTGCGGGACAGGTCGAATGTGACGCTCGTGGACCAGGAGAAATTACGCTTGTTGATGTTATGCGTGTTTAGACTGAACTCGAATCCCTTGTTCTCGACACGTCCGAGGTTCTGCCACTGCTCCACAAAACCGGTCTGCGCGGGCAAGGTGGCACGGTAAAGCATATCCCTAGTGTCCTTGTAATAAACATCGGCGAGAAAGTCTATCCTGTTCTTGAACAGGCTGACATCCAGACCGAGGTCATATTGATAGGTGGTTTCCCATTTCAGCCGGGTGTTCGCTGAGCTTGACGGTGCCATACCCATAACTTCGGTACCGTTGACGGCATAGTAGTTAGTGGTCATAAGCGCCATTGTCGCATAGTTGGAGATCCTGTCGTTTCCGGAAGCTCCGACACTTGCCCTGATCTTGAACTGGTCCAGCCACGTCGCGTTTTTCATAAAGTTCTCCTCAGACAGTCTCCAGGCAAGCGCCACGGAAGGGAAATATCCAACCCGGCTGCCCGGCATAAATTTGGAGGAGCCGTCAGCGCGCATATTGAACGAAACATAGTAACGCTGCCTGTAGTTGTACTCCGCCCTTCCGAATGTGGACATCATCGTGCTCATCGCGACGTTTTCCTGCGGGGCTTCCTGAATTCCGCCCTTGCTGATGTCGAACACGCCGGTGGAGGCATCCTCGAAATCGTATGCGCCGATCATCAGGTTCTCGTTCTTGTACGCGCTCATCTCCACGCCGAGCATCGCATTGAAATTGTGGGCGTCATTCCACGTCTTCTTGTAGGTGAGAGTCGCCGATGTGTTCCATCCGTATGTCTCGACAGTCTTGATTCTTCCGTACCCGTTCTTGGAGAAGCCCCACAGACTGTTAACAGTGTAAAATTCCATACCTTTCGAGTTGGAAGTGTTACCGGATGCCTGAGCCCTGAAAGTAAGCCCTTTGATGATTTCCCAATCGACATAGGCGTTGCCGGAGACACGTGAATATACAGTCCTTCGATAGGTTTCATCAGTGACGCAGTCAAGCAGTGAATATGATCCCATATTGTCCGTGTCGCTGTCCGTGTAGAAATTTATCGGGCGTCTGAGATAGATGAGCTGGATGAGACCGCTGTTGCCAAGTTCTCCGCCACCGGAAGACACAGCTCCGTTCGAGATGGTGCGTCCGTAGTTGACTGAAGCTCCGACTTTCACAGTCTCGCTTACTTTGTGGTCAACCTTGATCCGTCCGGTGTAACGCTGGAAATCATTGTTCACGATAAGGCCGTCCTGGTTGAGATAGCCGAGACTGAACAGCAGCCGGGTGTTCTTGTTGGCTATGGCATTGACGGACAGATTGTAATCCTGCGTAACCGCTGTCCTGTACATTATCTTCTGCCAATCGCTGTAGCCGTACTGGCTTGCGTCTTTAGGCGTGTCGCTGACACCGTCCCCGTCAGTGTCGATGCCGTAGTCCAGATAGCCATAGTCCTTTCTTGCGAAACGGTAGTTGACATATTCCTGAGCGTCAAGCATATCGATATGCTTCGGCACATTGGATATCCCTACGGAAGCGTTGAAATTGACGATGGTCTTGTCAGTCGTTCCTTTCGCACCGCTCTTAGTCGTGATGATGATGACTCCATTCGCGCCTCTCGCACCGTAAATAGCTGTCGCCGTGGCATCTTTAAGCACCTCGATAGACTCAATGTCGTTCGGATTCAGGAATGACATCGGGTCGAAAGTGCCTGTGCCCGTGGAGGATGTTGTCGCGACTTCGCCAGAGGATATATCCATCTGCATTCCGTCGATGACGAAAAGAGGAGTGCTTCCTGCATTGATGGAGTTGTTTCCTCTGATCTTGATGTTGAATCCGGAGCCAGGCTCACCTGACTGAGACGTGATGCTGAGACCCGCGACCTGCCCCTGGAGTGCACCAACTACATTTCGGCTGCCGGTCTTTGACAGTTCATCCGCCTTGATTGAACTGACGGATCCGGTAAGGTCACGACGAGAAAGGGAGCCATAACCGATGACCACCGCATCATCAATCACAAGATCATCGCGGTTAAGTTTAATGTTGATCACAGTCTGCCTATCGACTTTCACTTCCTCGGTCTTCATTCCGATGGAGGAGAACCGAAGTGTCCCGCCGGCAATCTTCTTGATGCTGTAACGACCGTCAATGTCGGTGATCACGCCGACATCAGTTCCCACGTATGTGACCCCGGCACCAATAAGCGGTTCATTGTCGAAGTCCGTGACTTTTCCCGTTATGACCTCCTGCGCGAATGCAGCGGCCGGGAACAAAAGAACCGCGAAAAGCAACGTTATCTTAGATAAAATCTTCATACCATAATCTTTTGAAAATATGATTCCTATACTCCTCGAACACCCCTAATCGAAGTTTATGTCCGAGCAGTTCGTCTTGATTCTCCATACGGCATCGTCCAGAGAGGTGATTTTTCTGCCGAGATAGTTGAACCCTTTGAACGTGACATTCGATACATTATGCTCACTGTCATATCCCTGGATCACACAGTCTCCCCTGCCGGGACGCACATTCATAACATTGATGTTCGAATATGTCACGTCACGGATCTTCCCAGGTGAATATGTCAGTTTGTTGCCGTCATCATCGAAGCCGATGTTGTAGCTGTGGCTCAGACAGGCAAGATAGATGGAGAACTCCAAGGCATCCTCGATGTAAGCGTTTTCGTAGGTCACGTTCGAGATGGTCCCGGCCGCGCCGTTATGGATGCTCAAGGCAGCCCTTCTCATCTCTTTCCCGTCTGTGCCCGTGCCGGAATGAATCGCATAGATGTCCTTGTAATGGACGTTCTTTATGTCAAGCTGGGTCTCGTAGCCGATTTCGAATGTGTTCCCGGCATCAATGTTCCAACCGATACAGTCCTCGTAGTAAATGCCGTCCACATCATCGCCCTTAAGCTTGAATTTCTGAGACTTGAGGCAATACACATCATCGTGGCCACGCATAAAGCATTTGGACACGTGTACGTTGATTCCTCCGATTATGTCCATAGAGTCATTGTTGGTCTTGACTCCCTTGGCACTGTTCAGTCCTATGGTCTTGACATTGGTGATGTCGGAATTGTGGCAGTTGGTGTAAAGCGAAGACCAGCCGCCGTCGGCGAACAAATTGGTGAAATCGCTGAACCGTGAATTTTCACATCTGCAGAACGCTATTCCGAACGGCTGATAGAACTCGCCGTAACGGCCCGGATAGCCAGTAGCGTCGATGAATCCGCCACCGTGAATATTCACTCCGTCCAGATCGACTCCGAGTATATTGCCTTTGACATAGGTTCCAGGCTCAAGATACACTTCCTTGCAATTCCCGTCAAGGACCAGATGACCTGCATCATAGATTTTACCCGCCTCGAAATACTTCACCGACGGGTCGTCCTTGGACGGCTTCTCCTTATCAATGGGATTTACGAATATAAAGAGAGGCTGTTCCAGATCATCATTAATTTCCACAGACACACGGTCATATTTATGAAGGTCAATGACAAGGCGGCCGTTTTCGATTCTGTAATTGTACTTCTTCCCCAACGGACGGACCACGGCCTTTTCGACCCTGCCGCTCTGCAGCGACACCTCTACCTTGACAGTGCCATCATCGACACCGAACCAAGTGAGATGCGGTTCGTATGTCGGGAACACTTTGATAAACTCTCCGGCCACTTTCACGGCATAAAACTGCGACTCCGGAAGCCTCGGAGAGAAGTTATAGTATTCAACATTGTCAGTGTATTCAACATCCGGCGGAGTCACTTCCGCATTGTTTCCGGAACAGGAAGAACAAGCCACCTGCGCCATCATCGTCACGGCCACAAGACCGAGATAAAAGGTTTTCATATTGAATTAGTTTTAATGTATTTATGATAATGCCGTCAGCGGACCGTGCATTCGGCGTTGGACCAGGTAGTGAAAAAAGACTTGACATTGCCTTCTGTGAACTTCACTCCTTCCTGAACCACATTGTCGAAAACCACCCCTGTAATTTTGTGGTCGCTGTCATATCCCATCAGCACATTTCCGCAAGGAGCTTTCTTCAGCAGGGTCACATTCCTGAGCGTCACGCCGTCGCAGGTCCCCGGAGAATATGTCACCCCGGTTCCAAGATCCTTGACATAAGACTTGCGGATGTCCAGATGGATGCCGTACTCCTTGCAATCCTCCAGAACGATATTCTCGAAGAGGATGTCGGAAATATGGCCGCCTGCGCAGTGGTGTATGCTCAGCCCTCCACGGGAAAGCGTATTGTCGATTCCACGTCCGGCGCTGTGTATGCTTTGGCAATTCCGGTATGTTACGCCGGAGATGTTCTCGTTGGTCTCGGCCCCTATGACGAACGAATTGCCGCTCAGATAGTTCCAGGCTATACAGTCCTCAAAACGCACGTTCTTGACCTCACCCTTATAAGTCCATTTGTGCGACTTGATGCAGAACACATCGTCGTGCGCATAGCCGAAACATCCTTTCACCGTCACATTCTGACATCCGAGAATGTCCAGAGCATCGTTCTCGCAGCCGGTTTTATTGTTCGGGTTCTCGACGGCGACCACCTTATAGTTGGAAATGTTCACATTGTCTGATTCCGAGATGAAAGTACTCCAATTGATGTCATTCAGAAGGACTATGTCCTCTATCCTGAGATTGTCTGTCCTCTGGAACTGGATTCCACGTGCGTCTATTCCTCTGGCGTCAAGGATTCCGCAGCCTTTAATTGTAACATCAGGAGCGTCCAACGCCCTGAGCACACTCTTGACCACAGCGCCGCCCTCGATGTAGAGCGTCTGACCGGAAGTCAGGGTCTGAGTCGAGAGGTCGGTCACGGTGCCGGCTTCATAGTACAAGACATTAGGGTCATTCTTCGACGGCTTGTCCGTCTCCAGCGGATTGGCAAAAAGGAAAAGGTCACAGTCTTCCGATCCGTTTATCTCCACGACGGCTTTGTCACCCGGCGACATCACGACAGTGACCGACTCACGAGAAGTGACATAACGCCAGTCCTTTGACTTCGGCAAGATTTCCGCACTGTTGATGAAATCCGCATTGTAAGTCACCTTGACAGCGACGGGGCCGTCGCAGCCGAAAGCGCAGACCTGATGTTCCTTGGTCGGTATCACGGTTGCCTTCCCTCCGGCGACCTCTACCGTATAATATACAGATGGACGGATCTGATTGGAATACGAGTACAGTTCCACGGACGCTTCCGGCAGATCACCGAACGGGTCAGAAGGTACATTTTTCATACTCTCTCCCGAGCAACTCAAGGTGCCAAGAAGTCCGAGCGGCAGCAGAACGAATTTTATAAAACCCTTATTCATAACTCTTTAAATTATTATATTCACAATTTGATGACATCACTTTCCAAGGAGATAATGGTCGCGGAGCCTTTGGTCACGGCCACCCTGATCTCACTGGCGCCGACCGGCTCAAAAGTATAGACTTGCCGCTCCGCCTTGCCACCCGTTGATATCCGTCCACGATAAACCGGCAGGAACTGCCCGCCGCCATTGGTCCACAGGATTTCGAACTCACAGTCTGTTCCTGCCCCCCAATTGATTCCAAGCGAACCTATCATCTTCCCTTCCGAAACAGACACGGTGGCATCTTCGCTCACGCCGATCTTGGCTGGAAAAGTCGTCTTGACGTAGGAGGCGTCGTCCGGATATGTTATGTTTGTGGAGCCATCACCGTCATCCACAAGCAGTTTTTCACTGAGTCTTATGTCTTTGGAGGACGCGCCTATCATAATCTCGAACTCGCCAGGTTCCACAACACGACGGAAATCCGCATCCAACAGGCTCAAATCCTTAGGGGTAATAATGAAACTGATTTCCTTAGACTCGCCAGGTTCAAGGCTCACTCGTTCAAATCCACGCAGCACCTTCTCATAGACCGTGATGGAACTCAGTACGTCACGAATATAAAGCTGGACAACTTCATCACCCCTGCGGGAGCCGGTATTCTTCAGAGTGAACGACACTTCCACACTGTCAGACGGAGAAATGCTTTTGGAAGACAGTTTCAGCGAGGAATATTCAAATGTGGTGTAGCTCAGGCCATATCCAAAATCATACAAGGCTCCGTGCACTCTGGACTGCCGCCCCTGAGGGCCGACTCCATTCCCTCCATCCACCTGTGAATTCGGCTTGCACGGGAAGTTGAAAGGAATCTGGCCGACAGTTCTCGGGAATGTGACCGTAAGCTTGCCTCCAGGGTTGTAGTCGCCGAATATTACATCCGCCACCGCAGTGCCTCCGTGAGAGCCGGGATACCACGCTTCAAGAATCGCAGGAATATGCTCGGCCGCCCAATTTATGGAAAGCGGCCGTCCATTGATGAGCACCAGCACAACCGGCTTTCCCGTAGCGGCCAATTTCTTAAGAAGCAATTCCTGATGTCCAGGCAGATCCAGGCTGGTGCGGCTCTTGTTCTCTCCGCAGGTGCGCTGTCCGCCCCCAAGGACCGCTATCACGGCATCGGACTTGCGGGCAATTTTCACCGCATCGTTCATCTGGCGAAGCTCCTCTTTCGTAGGCTCGGAAGGGAATATTTCAGAATCCGGCCAATTCTCGTCAACGAGCTCGCACCCTTTGGCGTAGAGAACCTTCGCATTGCCTTTAAGAGCATCCTCCAATCCTTTGCGGACAGAGACCGACGCTGTCGCGAGAGGACCGTAATGCGTCTGGGCGAATGATATCTCGTCCGCATTTGGGCCGATAACAGCAAGGGTATGTATCTTGTCCTTATTCAATGGCAGCAGGCTTCCTTCATTTTTCAGCAGCACGATGCTTTCGCGGGACGCGCGAAGGGCCACTTCGTTATTGGTGTCGCCATCCACCTCACGGTCAGCCGCTTCATAGTCATTTTGGTAAGGATGATCGAACAGTCCGACAAGGAACTTCACCCTTAATATATCACGGACACGATCGTCAATGACAGACATCGGAAGAGTCCCTTCCGTCACAAGCTCACGCAGCGGAAGCACATAGCTGTCCGGAGTACGGAAGGTGCATCGGACGTTAAGTCCGGCCTCCACCGCCTGACGCACGGACTCCTTCATATTCGCCGAAACGTGATGCTTGCTATGCAGATATTCCACCGCATCGCTGTCGCTCACCACATAGCCACGGAACCCCAAATCATTTCTGAGACGATCTGTGAGCCAGTATTTGCTGCCTTGAACCGGGAAGCCGTCGTAGTCGTTGTAGGAACTCATCACTCCCAACAGACCAGATCTTCCTATCACTTCCCTCCACGGATAAATATGTATGTTCTCCACTTCGTGCGGAGCCATCTGAGGATCCACCCTCGCCATACCTTCGCGCCCGCCCTTGTTGTTGGAATATGCCGCGAAATGCTTGCCAGTGGCGGCCACTTGATAATCCGTCTGCATACCGGAAGCCATTTGCACTCCAAGTTCCGCCACAAGATAAGGAGACTCACCATAGACTTCTTCATAACGGCCCCATCTCTGGTCTCTTCCCACGTCCAGTATCGGAGCATAGACATTGGTGTATCCCAACAACCTCGCCTCACGGCCAGTAATCCGGCCTATCTCGTGCACCAGTTCCTTATCCCAGGTGTGTCCGATGCCCAACTGAGTAGGGAAATTCGTCGCACGATAAGCCTCAACTCCACGGATACCCTCATTGGTGAAATCCACCGGAATGCCCAGACGTGTTTCCTCTATAAAGAAACGCTGTACGATATTGAGCGCCTTCGCGTGTTTTGAAGCCGGCCAGAGCCATTCGCTATCTGTGAGCGGCAGCCCCCAATTGCGGAACCCGTTCAGATGCTCGTCTATCGCACCTATTCCGTCTTTCCACAGTTTCTCCTTCCACTTGGGAGTGGGAAGTTCGTCATACAAGACTCTCTGGTACCCGTAAAGTGTAACCATCTGGCAGGTCTTCTCATCCAGATTCATCCGCGAAAGCAGATCCTCTATTCTGGAGTCGATGTCCGCGGATGAATCTTCATAGACATCCTTGACCCCGTTTTTGTTAAAGTCGATCCAGCCTTTGTGATAGATGGATCCTTCGCCGAATCTTTCCTGTGCCGGAATCGGCAGGGCAAGAAAGATGATGATTGTAGCAAGCAGCAATCGTTTCATACTAATTATGTGTTTCTTCTTTTGCCAAAGTTCGGACATCTGACGGCTCGGCATTATGATAATTTTGAACTTTAATTGTTATAATATTGACCATATGTCTATATTTGTATGATTTTCAAAGAATCACTGATAACACAAAAAGATGATATGGCAACGAAGGATGTATTATTGCGCTGCATCAGCCACATAGTATCAGCACTTATCTTGTCGGCGACGATAACCACTCCGCTGCTGGCCTCACGCTTTGTGCAGCCATCGTGTCTGAATGCATTCCGTGACGCGGCGGTCTATTCAGCCTGTCAAGATTCCAGCGGAGCCATTTGGCTCAATACCAGTTATGGCGTTTTCACATACGATGGATCACAGGTCAGGATGATGTTGCAGTCCGTTATCGCGCATAGCCTGGCGTGCAACGAAAGGGGCGATCTTGTATATTCCGTTTCGTACCGTGGAATACATCGCTTTGACATCCGCCGCAGAGAGCCTGTCCTTCTAAAATCCTCCCTCTCCGGCTGGCACGGGAGTTCTATGCTCGCTGTTGGCGACAGCCTTTGGGTGGCGCACGGAAACAGCATCTTTGTCTCACGGGGAGACAGCCTTGAAACTGTAGGCAGTCTCCCCGAGGCTGAATTCTCCTATATCACACGCAGGATCGACAACGTCCTTGTTCTCGGGGACAAAAAAGGGGATGTTTTCTTGTATGACGGGCAGTTCAGAAAAATATTCAAGGCGGATTCCGGAGTGACCGCGATCTTTATGGATTCGGACAGCGATATGTGGTTAGGGCTGGCGGACGGTGAAATCATTCTTATAAGGAGGGATTCTTCTTCCAGCCGGATAACAGGAACTCTTCCGAAAAAGGAGATCCGATCATTCTGCGAGCTTCAGGACGGCAACTTCATCGTAGGCGCGGCTGACGGACTGTTCCGAGTCTCATCCGGAGATTTGTCCTGCATTCCGGAGCATTCCGGAATACTGAACAAGGAAGCGATCTGGGATATCTTCAAGGACTGTGACGGCAATGTCTGGGTCTGCACCTACTATTCCGGCCTGTGGTACAGAGACAATACGCTTTCCGCATTCGACATATTACCAGGAAGCGAATCATTGAAGATGGTCCGCGGAATCACTGAGGATTTCGATGGAAACCTGTGGGTATTCACAGACAATCACGGAATGTTCCGTCTGGACCGCCAGGGAAAATTGTCAGAAATACCTTCAGGGAGGAGGATAAAGTTCCAAACGGCGGTGTTCGACAAGTCATCCGGAGAGATATGGGCCGGTTCTTTCCAAGGTGCGCTGCACAGGTACAACCCGGCAAGCGGAGAATCGCGCACGTTCTCATTTCAAGACGAAGACGGAAAGCCTTTTAACGAGACAGTGAGTGCCATATATTTACAAAACAATGAGTTGTATCTTGGGACATCAAGAGGGTTATACATTTTCGACCCGGCGGCCGAGCATTGCATAAGTCGGCATATTCCCGTTCGATTTATGCTATAAGCAGGATGGACGACAGGCGGATTGTCATCTCAGGAATAGGCGCGTACATCTACGACATAGAGGCCGACAGCTTTCATCCTTTGCCTGTTTCCGGAAGCTGTCCGGATGTTCAGTTCGGCGGTAACGGAGATTTGTTTGTGGCGATCACGGGAGTCGGACTATGCCGGGTAAGCGCGACAAACAGTGAAGCTTCATATTTCCCGGAATCTTTGCTTTCTGACACCTACGTAAGTAAATTATCACCCTGCGGCGACTCTTGCCTGATGGTGACATCGGGACAAGGAATATCAATTGTCAGGGAGGATGCCGGTTGGAGCCGGATTTTCAAAACCGCGAACGGGCTGGGAATCAGCTCCTTCAGGGAAGGATGCCTTGTACGGACATCTGACGGAAGGATTCTCGTCGGCGGAAAGGACGGTATAATTGTCTTTGATCCGTCATCGTTTTCGGAAGACGACGTGGCAATGCCACACCCGGCCTTTGCGGAGATTTCGATAAACGGAAAAACGATATCGACGGAAGAAAGGATTCCGTTCGTCAATGACATCGTGCTAAGTCCCGGACAAACCAATCTGTCTGTGGATGTTTCCACCTTCGATTACTCGGGGACCCGTCCGGTTTCCTGGAGTTATAAACTGAACGGGGCCGATAATGACTGGACACCGTTCACTCCAGACAACCCCATCGTGTATATGAACCTCCGTCCCGGAAAGTACCGGCTGTCTGTCCGTTGTGTGGACGGAGAGGACATTTCCTCAGTGGAAGAGATAACGCTCGGAATCCGGTTGAAGGCATATTGGTACGCCACCACGCTTGCGAAAGTCATCTATGTCATCCTGACTCTCGCTGTTCTGATAACCCTCCTCTCCATCCTATATTCAAAGATGCTGCTCAGGCAACGGTTAAAATTCGAGGAGTCGGAAGGGCAGCGGAGGATGCAGTTGTTCGTTGATGTCTCCAGAAGTCTCAGGGAACCGCTTACTATGATACTTGGCCAACTGGAATTGTTCTTTCAACGGTATGCGGACTCTTCCCCAGCGGGACTGAAATATATCGAGCGCTCATATTCAAATGCCAAGAATATGCAGACCATCATTTCCGGATATGTGGATCTGGAGAACGAGAATGAGGAGATAACGCAGGTCCAGGCTCTCAAAGAAGATCCACAGCCGATGATGCCGCCCACAGCCGCGATGTCGGAAAAGACCGGCCTGCGGACATTGCTTGTCGTGGATGACCCGGACAACAGGGCGATGTTGAGAAGCATCTTCGGACGCACCTACGACGTACTTGTCTCGTCCGATGCGGAAGAGGCATTCGAATGCTCTCTGAAGGAACAACCTGACATCATTGTCTGCGATCTCAAGTCCGGATTCGACAAGAGCCTGGAACTCTGCACAAAAATCCGGCATAATTTCGAGACCTGCCATATTCCTTTTGTGCTTCTCACATCGCACGCCTCCGAACAAGACAGCGTAAAGGGAGCAAGGATGGGAGTTGATGCCGTCATCGTCAAACCTTTCAGGACGGAAACTCTGACTGAACAGTGCAAGACTTTGCTGGACAACAGGAAAATCCTACAGGAGAAATATACCATCGCCCCTCAGACCATTCAATCAAGGCAGCACGGCCGCAAGGATTATTATTTCCTGAACGCCGCGATCGGAGCGGTCGAGCGCAATCTGTACTCGGACAAGCTCGACGTTACGGTGCTGTGCGAGGAACTGCACATAAGCAAGACCGCCCTGAACACCAGACTGAAGAGCGTAACCGGACGCAGCCCGCGAGAATTCATTGAAGACATCCGCCTGCGCCACGCCGCGCAAATGTTGCTGGACAGCAACAAGCTGGTGTCGGAAATCTCGGATGAACTCGGTTTCAGCTCATACCGCTATTTCATCAGTCGGTTCAAAAAGCATTTCGGAGTCACCCCGTCCCAGATCAATTCCGAAGTGTTGGAGAAGATGAAATGATGAGAGTCCCAAAGACGTTACAGCATATTCATAAGTGCTGAGCGGTAGCTGTCACCTATGGGGATGGTTTTGCCGGTGGACATCAGGACCAGGCCGGAGCGGACTTCGGAGACTTTGGCGAGGTTGATGACGTAGGAGCGGT
>CAVKYA010000017.1:0-19877 GCA_963660255.1 Bacteroidaceae bacterium
AAGACGATCTTATCGACAGGGGAGTTGAACACATAGTGCAGAGCCACAGTGGCTTCCACCATTCCGAGATTCGGGCCTACGTGGCCTCCGTGATTGCTGACCTTCTCGATCAGATAGTGCCTGGTCTCATCCGCGAGAACATTGAGCTCGTCGATGTTCAGCTTCTTGATGTCGGCCGGGCCGTTGATTTTTTCCAAGTACATATCAAATTCCTTTATTTAGTTTCTATAAGTAATCCTTCAAGATTACCAAGCTTATTTTCACAATGCAAAGTAAAGCAATCTTTTTTGAATATATTAGAGGTCATCGCGGCCAAAGGTATTTAAGGTAATATATTCCGTAATTCGGGTATATGCCGCACGGAACTAAAAATATTCTCAAAACGCCTAAAAATATTAGGAGATATGATTTTTATTTGTAACTTTGCATCCGTAAGATAATATTCGCGCGTTTGTTAACTTAAAGATTGAGCAATGAAACAGAGACTTACTGCAAAAGAGGAAGAGGTTATGAACATCATCTGGGCCAAGGGCGAGGTGTTTATCCGTGACATAGTCGCGGCTCTTCCCGATCCTAAACCGAACTACAACACCGTGGCGACACAGGTGAAATTCCTTGAGGAAAAGGGATTTGTCAAACGCAAGCCGATGGCGAACTCTTTCCAGTACAGCCCTGCGCTCACGGAACGTGACTATCACGGGACTACCGTCGGGGACGTTGTCTCCCGTTACTACAACAACTCCTACATCAGCCTTGTCTCCCAGTTCGTCGAAGAGGACAAGATGGATGTGGAGGACCTTAAAAAACTCATTTCGCAAATCGAAAGCAAAAGGAAATGATCGCTTACATAGTAACGAGCGGGTTGCTGCTTTCCGTGTACTACGCATTCTTTATGCTGTTTATGCGGAAGACTACATTCTTCACATTCAACCGGTTCGCCTTGCTGGCGGGCAGTCTGCTTTGCCTTGTGCTGCCGCTCATCCATTGGGATTTCAGCGGAACCGCGGTCTCGAACGTAATCCCGACCCTGACCTTGCCGCAAGCGGTGGTCAGCGCGGATGTCGGCGGATCTCCGGAAGCGGTGGGCAAAGGACTATCCTGGCTCAATGTCATTTCGGGAATATACCTCCTCGGAGCTTTCACGGTCTTGATTGTGAATATATTGTCCATAATCCAGACGTGTCGTATGATAGCCTCCGGCGAGCATATTCGGAAAGATGGTTTCAAGGTGACAATCGTGGACGCTCCGGTAGCTTCATTCAGTTTCTTGGGGCACATTGTGATCAGTCGCGATGACTTCACCGCGAATCCTGTGATCCTGACACACGAGATGAGCCACGTGAGGAGGAACCATTCTCTGGACGTGCTGCTGTTCTCGGTCATCACTGTCCTGCATTGGTTCAATCCGCTCGTCTGGCTCGCCCGCACCGAGCTCAAGATGCTCCACGAATATGAAGCCGACGAATCTGTTATCAATCAAGGTGTCAACGCTGCTGACTATCAGCTGCTTCTTGTCAGAAAGGCTGTCGGCGAGCATCGTTTCCGGCTTGCGAACGGTTTCAACCACACAAAACTTTCAAATCGAATCACGATGATGATGTCAGAAAAAACTAACGGATGGATAAGACTGGCGTATGTCGCCTGTGTACCATTACTTGCTTGTATGCTATGCTTCTGCACTTCCAATAAGCAGACCTCGGAAACGGCCGAGCGGACTGAAGATGCATTGGACGCTGAGTCGCAGGATATTAACGAGGTTGTGGCTGTCGGTTTTAAATCCGACTCCACAACAGCGGAGGAGGACGAGCCGGTTCCGTTCCAACTGGCTGAGGTCAAGCCTATGTTCCAAGGTGGAGACGCCAATAATTTTTCCAAATGGATCAACGAGCACTTGATTTATCCACAGGATGCCAAGGATGCCGGCAAACAAGGGCGCGTGGTACTCCAGTTTACCGTAAACAAGGTCGGCAAGATGGAGAACATCAGAGTTTTGAGAGGGTGCTATCAATCACTTGACGAGGAGGCTCTTCGTGTTGTCAAGTCGTCACCGGAATGGAAGCCGGGGATGATGGATGGGAAAGCTGTGTCCGTCACCTACACATTCCCGATAGTATTCAAACTCAGATAATGAAACCCATTTTAAGCTTATTGATAGTGACCAGTTTACTTGCGTCGGTGCATTCCGCATCGGCGCAGGTGGCTGATCAGCAATCAGAAAGGGAACAAGCACTTAAAGAAGCACGGTATCTCAAGAGCATATTCAAGATTGATGAGGCTATCGAGAAATTGTCCACATTCGTGACTCCGGAGAGTTTTGACGAGGAGATTCTGTCCGAACTTGCTGACTGTCACTTCCAGAACGGGGACTACGAGTCCGCCGCCGGGACATATTCCCTGCTGACCTCCAAGTTCCCGCGGAACATACTTTACAAAGTCAAGCAGATGCAGACTTTCTACCGGATGAAGGCGTTCGCGCAAAGTGCCGAGGCCGGGAAGGCGGTGTTGCAACTGGACACGATACCAGCTATCGCCTCTTTGGTAGGAGACTCGTTCAATCAGGCGGATATGCCGGACTCGGCGCTGACATACTATCGGCTCGCGCTGTCTCTTAAACCATTGAATGAAAGCGTTGTGAGCAAAGCGGCGCGAATCCTCCTCTCACGAAAAGACTACGATAGCGTGATCGCGATGGCCAATGAATATCTTGCCTTGGATCCGGACAACTTTACCATCGCCCCGATCAAAGGTCTGGCTCATTATTCCAAGAATGAATATGTTCCTGCGATTGAAGTGTTTGAGCATCAGAGGAAACTCGGTAACGACACTTATCCTGTCCACTATTATCTCGGTCAATGCTATTGGCACACCGAGGTTATGTACCGCGCTCAGGAAGAACTTCTTGCCGCCTGGCAGATTGATTCCGGCGATGTGAATCTGGCATATTCAATAGCTGCGGTCTATGCTGACAGCAACCGCCCTTTTGAGAAGGAGGTGAAACCGTGGCTCGACAAGGCTATGGAGATGCTTCAGCCTGATCCGATGATCATGTTCAGACTTCATCAGCAGTATGCCCTAGGCGAAGCAAAGCTTTTCCACTGGGATGAGGCTATCGCTCATTATCAGAAGGCATACGGCTACAACCCAAAATACATCTCCGCCCTTACTAACATCGCTTACTGCTACGAGCAGAAAAAAGACTACCGGTCCGCCCTCGAATGGTATGAGAAATTCTTGAAAGTAGCCAAACCTGGCACCCGTAGCTACAACTTCGCCACCCAAAGCGTCAAGTACCTCAAAGGTGAACTGTTTATGGAGGTGAAATAAACAATCTGTGCGAAAACACGTTACCTAAAACACTCTTTTGACGCCAATTTAACATTTCAGCAAACATTTGAACATTTCATAAAACAATGAAATCAAATGCGAAAGCGAAAGTCGGGGGAAACTCCGACTTTTGCCATTGTTGTTTAACCTCATAATTGTTTTATGAAAACACTGACTAATTTGATTGTCGCGATGGCGTTCGCGGTTGCCTGCACATCGGTTTCGGCAGGTAACGATGAAAACAAGGAACAGGCCAACGCAAAGAGTCGAGTTGACCTTGGGCAGACGGTAAAAAGCTCAATTCTTGGAAAGGATGTGCGCTACACCATTTACCTGCCGGCCGGGTATGATGATTCTAAGAAGGACTATCCTGTGCTCTATCTGCTCCACGGTTATGACTTCAACGGCGGGAACGAGAAAGGAGATCTTGCTTGGGTGAGCGCCGGTTCGATGGTGCATAGCACGGATTCGGCCATCAAGGACGGCAAGGTGGGAGAATTGGTTGTCGTGATGCCTTGCGGATTCAACGCTTTCTATGTCAATGGATTTCAGGACGGGATGAAGTACGAGGACTTCTTCTTCAACGAACTGATACCATACATCGAATCTAATTATAAGGTAAAGAGCGGAAGAGATTCCCGTGCCATAGCAGGCCTCTCGATGGGCGGTTACGGTACGACTCTGTATGCGTTCAAGCATCCGGAAAAGTTCTGTTTCGCATATTCAATGAGTGGAGCAGTGTCTGGAAACGGCTCTGTCCAGACCCCTCAGGCGGTCATCGAGGCTGCCGTGAACCAAGGCGCGAAGGCCGACAGCTATCCTTATTATATTATGGAAGTTGGAACGGAAGACCAGATCCCCGGACTTTACAAGGCGAATGTCGATTTTGACAAGTATCTGACAACCAAAGGTATCGCTCACGAATATGTCGAAAGGAAAGGTGGTCACGATTGGGCGTTCTGGACAGAGTGTTACAAGAAATGTCTGGTCGCTCTCGGCGGGTATTACAAATGAGAATAATCCAAGGATTACATAGTTAATAACAAACAGTTAAATCCATGAAACCAAAAACAAAGATTTTGACGGCCATTCTGTCGGCATTGCTGCTGGGCGGTCTGGTCGCGGCGGCACAACCCGCTGTCATTCCAGTGAAAGGCGTGGTGCTTGATTCCGGTGGCTCAGGACTTGTCGGGGCCGCAGTCGAGGTAGAGGGCACCAGAACCTTCGCTCTAACTGATCCTGATGGCCGATTCACTCTCAACGCTCCGTCAGGCAGCGTCCTTAAAGTTTCCCTGCTCGGATTCGTCACACAGAAAGTGACTGCCGGGAAGGAAGTCCGGATAGTCCTGACCGAGGATGTCCAACAACTTGAGGAGACTGTCGTGATCGGTTACGGTGTCCAGAGAAAGTCTGATATCACCGGTGCGATCGCCTCTGTGAAATCGTCTGATCTGGAGAACCGTACAATCAACAATCTAGCGCAGTCGCTCGCCGGAAAGACGAGTGGTGTGCAGGTGGTCAACACTACCGGCCGTCCCGGATCATCAGGCAGCATCCGTGTCCGTGGATATTCATCCAACTCCGGTGCCATCAGCCCGCTTTACATCGTGGATGGCATCCAGGTGAGCGACATCGGCTATCTTGACCCGAGCAACATTGAGTCTATGGAGGTCCTCAAGGATGCCGCCTCGGCCGCCATCTATGGAGCTCAGGCCGGAAACGGTGTCATCCTTGTGACAACCAAGTCGGGAGCGAAGGAAGGACAGGGCAAGATATTCTACGATATGCAATATTCCATAGAGTCCATAGGCCACGTCCCTGAGATGATGCAGTCCCAGGAGTATATCAACTATATGGTTGAAGGTGGCAAACTTGCGCTTGAGGATCTGAAAACCTACTATGACGGCCACACCAACACCAACTGGATGAACGAGACTTTCGAGAACGGTGTGTATCAGAAGCACACGGTCGGCTTCATGGGAGGCGGCAAGCGCGGCAATCTCTATGTCGCTGGTTCTTATCTTGACAATGATGGAGTTGTCAAAGGTGACAAGGATTTCTACAAGAGGCTCACATCTCAGGTCAACGCCGACTATCAGGTGAAACCTTGGCTGAAGATCGGTCTGACAAACTCAATTGAGAAGTACAGTTACGGAAGTGTCTCCGAAAGCAACTACTATGGATCTGTTCTTGGCTCGGCCATCATCATGGATCCGCTAACTCCTGCCTACTACACAGAGGAGCAGCTTCCTTTGAGTATGAGACTGGCCCTTTCAAACGGTTACAACCTTCTGAAGAACAAGGATGGCCTTTACTATTCAGTCTCGGACTTCATCGGAGGAGAGGACGCGCATCCGCTCGTCCAGACAGAGACCTACGAGGCCAAGAACGAAGGAATGAACGTGCTCGGATCTTTCTTCGGTGACTTCACCCCTCTCAAAGGACTTGTCATCACATCGAAGTTCGGCTACAGACTGGGCTACAGCAACTCTTCCAACTACTCGTTCCCGTATTTCATCAACACTCAGAAATACAACACGAAATACAGCCTGAGCGGAACCGTGTCCAACAATCTCAGCTACCAGTGGGACAACTACATCAATTATATGTTCAACGTCAAGGAACATAATTTCACCGCGATGGCCGGAATGTCGTTCAGGCACGGAAGCTCCAACTATATCACAGGAAGCGGTGACGAACTCAAAAGCTACGAGAAGAACTTCCGCTATCTGAGTTACCTCACCACGGAATGCAACGACTCTGTAAGCGGAATCGAAAGCGAGAGTTCAAGCCTTTCCTATTTCGGTCGATTGGGCTGGAGCTGGAAGAACCGTTATATGCTTCAGGCCACATTCCGCGCCGATGCGTTCGACTCATCGAAGCTCTCGTCAAAGAACCGTTGGGGCTATTTCCCATCAGTCTCGGCTGGATGGACAATCAGCAATGAAGGCTTCATGAGGGACATAGACCGCAACACATTGTCATTCCTCAAAGTCCGTGGAAGCTGGGGAATCAACGGCAACATCGGGGTGCTTGGCGGTTATCCTTACACTCGCAGCATCAACGTAGGCTCGTGGGCATACCAATACGACACGACAGGCGGGTTCTCCTACGGCTCCGCGCCGGCCGGACTTGCAAACCCGGATCTCAAATGGGAGACATCGGAGCAGATCGACCTTGGACTGGACGCCAGGTTCCTTCGTGACAGGCTTACTTTCTCAGCGGATTGGTACAACAAAAAGACCAGAGACCTGCTGATCAGCGTGACCCCTCCTTTCGAGACTGGCGCGACCAGCGTCACGATGAACGCGGGAAAAGTCCGCAACTGGGGTATCGAGACGGAACTCTCGTGGAAGGACAGCGTCGGAGACTTCCATTACGGAATCACATCGAACCTCTCCTTGCTGAGGAACAAGGTTACCTACCTTGACCCTACGGTCTCGCGGATCAGTGGCCAAAGTTACCACACATCGACCGTGACGATGTTCGAGACCGGGCATCCGGTGTGGTATATGTACGGCTACAAGTTCGACCACGTTGACGCCGCCACCGGTAATCCGGTGTTCGAGGACATCAACGGTGACGGAGAGATAACGACCGACGACAAGACTGAAATCGGCTGCGCCATCCCTGACCTCACCTATGGCCTCACGATCAACCTTGCCTACAAGGGATTCGATCTCACCGTCTTCGGCAGCGGAGTGGCCGGCAACGACACCTGGCTTCTTTTCTACCGCTCGGACTACCAGAAGCGCAACAATCTCAAACTGTTCTACGATGAGCGTTGGACCGAGACCAACACTGGAGCCGGCCGCCCGCGCTCAGGTTGCGTGGATGAGGACAAGTACTACCTGTCGAGCGCGACCATATTTGATGGCTCCTATTTCAAGATCAAGCAGATGCAGTTGGGGTACACCCTGCCTGGAAACATCACCAGAAAAGCCCGGATTGAGAACCTGCGATTCTACGTCTCGTTGGACAACTGGTTCACATTCACCAAATATCCTGGATTCGACCCTGAATCAGCGTCCATGGGGGCCACGGCCGGAATGGGCATTGACTGCGGTGCCTATCCAGTGACGAGGAAACTCGTCTTCGGACTTAATCTTTCATTCTAACTCTCAATTATTTATGAATATGAAAAATAAGATGATACTGACGCTTCTCGGCCTCCTGCCGCTGTTCTCCTGCACGGATATGCTGGAGATTGAGCAAAAAGGAGTCGTCAAGGAGGAAACCTACTACAGCTCGGACGAGGATGCCTTGTCGGCAATAACGGTGGTATATTCAACCCTCAGCGCAAGCAATTGGTTTATGGACAACAGTGTCCGCAATGTGCTGTCGGATGACATCTACAGCGCCGGAGGCACAAGAGGTGACAACGCCAACTACGAGCAGTTGAATGAATATAACTTCGCGGTCAACAACGCCTATATTCCGGGAATATATTCATTCTATTACAATGTGATCTACTACAGCAACGTGCTTCTGGACAAGTTCTCGCAGGGTGAGTCGGACGCGAAGGACAGATGCATCGCCGAAGCGCGCGTGTTCCGGGCTTGGGCTCACATGCAACTTGCCACCCTTTGGGGGAATCCGCCGCTCATCGATCACATTTTCGAGGGTTCCAGTGAGTACCAGCAGCCTAACAGTGACCCTGAGACACTGTGGAAGTTCATCATTGACGAACTTGGCGAGGCCGCCGCGAAACTCCCGTCCAAGTCCGGCATAGACGAACCTGTGGTCCGGCTTACAAAAGAGGCGGCTCTTGCTTTCCGTGGCAAGGCACAGGTGCTTAGCGGTGATTACAGTGGTGCGAAGAACACTCTGAGACAAGTTATTGACTCCGGGCTCTATGGGCTTGTGCCGTCATCGGCTCTCGGTGAACTGTTCACAGGCAAGTATGACCTTTGCCGTGAGACGATCTACGAGACGAACCTTGTCTATAACCAGTCGAATGTCTGGTTCGCCTACGTGAACGGTCCGAATATGTACGGACCTCGCACAGACCGCCTTTCCGGCTATCCTAACGGCATCTACAGCATAGGTTGGGGCTTCTTCAACCCTCGTCAGGAGTTCATCGATGAGTTCAGAAAGAATGAGGAGGGTTCTCCTCGATTCAAGGCTTGGGTCCGCTCCTGGGATGATCTGCTCGCGGACGGTGTCAGCGGAATCCAAGGCAACTACATCTACGGATGCAGTGGTTGGTTCGACTGGAAATTCCACGTTGACAAGGATGATGTCCCTGCCGAAGGTTACGGTTATTGCTGGATGAAGAATCCACGTTGGATGCGCTACGCCGAGGTCCTTCTGCTCTATGCCGAGGCCTGCGCCGTGGCTGGAGACTCTGACGGCAGCGGACTCAAGGCTCTGAACGACATACAGAACCGCGCCGGCGCTCCTGTGACATCTCTGACATTGGACAATGTCAAAAGGGAGAAACGTTTCGAGATGTGGATGGAAGGGGTCAGAATCACGGATGTCATCCGCTGGGGTGATGTGTCCAAGACTTCCTTGCCGGAGCAGGGCAGGTACATACCTCTCTTCAAAGGCAAGGCTTCAGACGGAAGCTATATCGTGGACAAGACCACGTACACCAATGAGAATTACGGATTCAAGACAGGCAGACACGAACTCTTGCCTTACCCGGAAGTCGAGACCATCTCAAACTCGAAGATTGTCCAGAACCCGGGCTGGGGAACCGAAAACAGTACAAACTCCAATGACTAAGATATTATGAAAGAATACACTAAATATTCAGGATGCCTCCTCTTTCTTGCGCTTGCTGCCCTGGGCTCTTGCTCCAAGATCCAGCCTTGGGATGAAAAAGAGGTTGTCTATCCTAACAGGGTGCACTACTCTGTCAGCATCAAGGAACTGGTTGACGTCGGCAATGGAGTGTCCGTCATAAACACAGACCTGCTGAGGTATGACATCAACTTTTACGATGACAATTCCGTGGAGAGGGGAAATCTGAGTATAATCGCCCCTCGCGGCGCGGAGAGTTTCGAGGGCGACTACGACTTTTCTGTGAAAGAACAAGCCGGGACTTTGTTAGGAGGTTCTATTATCGGTGGTGACGGCTCTACGACAGATTTGAAAGAATCTGTGACGATCGCCCAGAACGGACTTAAATCACTGTCGGTAACCGCGTCCGGACAGGAATTGATAAGTTTCGCCAAAGGTACAGGCGTGCCTGAGCATCAGCGCCGCGCCAACAATGACTGCTGCGCGAAGTACCTTATCAACCATAGTTCTGAATATGGCGGTAATTATGTGCACACCTTGAGTGTCGGGGCCAAGGGCGTAACCTGCACGGAAGGCCAGTACTACGACACTTACGCCGGTGTGGGTGATTATCTTATCCTCAAGTTTGTCACCTCTTCGGAGACACTTGGAGAGGGTACTTTCACGGCCGCATCCATGGATAACGCGGCCCCGGGAAACCTTGTGGCCGGAAAACTGATTGATTCCGGAATGGGATTCTCTTATCTCGACGGCTCACAGTTCTACACTCTGGAAGAAGGCGGGTCCTATCCGACTGTAGCCCAATCGATTACCGGAGGGGATATTCAGATCACGGTCGCTGACGCTGAAAAAGAGATATTCACTGTCACCGGCACCCTCATTCTGGAAGACGGGAGCATATTCACAATCGCCTACAAGGGGCGACTGACTCCGGAACCGGCTCCTGAAAGGGACTGGAATGTTTGGAAATATACCGTCAGCGCTGTCTATGGTCCTCCTACCTGGGCGCCTGTCGAAGGCATCAAGATGTTCAATGTCGCTGTTTTCGACCCAAGAGACAATATGATCGCTCTTTTCACTCCAATCGTGGAGAGCTCGGCTGAAAGCTTCCTTGGCGAATTTACGGTGGCTGAATATGCTGCCTCCGCCGGTCTTATGGGCAATGGTTATGAATATATGGGTAACATAGGGGGCTCTTATTTCTATGAGGACGAAAACCTGAACCTGATCAACGCTGGAAGCCGGATCAGCATCGTTTCCGATGAGGATGGCGGCATCAGTTTCAAAGGCACCGGGGTGTCAATCACCGTGAACGGAGCCGTTGTGCCCAAAGACATTGAGATCAAGGCATACTCTCCGGACTATACAAGACAATAATCTTAAAATAACACGAACATTATGAGAAAGTTTATCCTCACAATCGCTCTTGCCGCGGCCGCTGTCACGGCATCCGCACAACAGTCCCTTTGGGGCGGACAGGACTTGATCTCGCCTCAGATCAACGCTGACAACACTGTGACATTCAGGTTTGTGGCTCCGAAAGCCGTCAAGGTGCAGGTGACAGGTGATTTCCTGCCCGCCACACCGGTGACAACCCCGTGGGGCAAGTTTGACGCTCCGGGCGTGGCCGACCTCAAAGAGGGCAAGGACGGAATCTGGGAATATACCACAGAGACTCCGCTTGCGAGCGAACTCTACAACTACGGCTTCATCGTTGACGGAATATCCGGTCTGAAGGACCCTAACAACGCTTACGTGCAAAGAGACATCGCCAACATATTCAATTACTTCATTGTTGGAGGTGGCAAGGCGGATGACTATAAGGTGCAGGATGTCCCGCACGGTACAGTGTCTAAGGTTTGGTACGACTCTCCGGTCGCAGGACATTCCAGAAGGATGTCAGTTTACACTCCGGCTGGCTACGAGAACGGCAAGGGACGCTATCCTGTCCTTTATCTTCTGCACGGGATGGGTGGTGACGAGGAGGCTTGGCTTTGCACCGGCCGCGCCGCCCAGATTCTTGACAACCTGATTGCCTCTGGACGTGCAAAGCCGATGATCGTTGTTATGACAAATGGTTGTATGAAACATCAAGGCGCCCCGGGAGAGACTTCCGAAGGAATGTACAAGCCTTACAACAGCGGCTCGTCAGACGGAACCTTCGAATCTCATTTCAAGGATGTCATCAAGTATGTGGACAGCCACTACAGAACCGTCGCCAAGAGTTCGGGAAGAGCCATCGCCGGTCTTTCGATGGGGGGCTTCCACAGCATCCACACATCGGCCTATATGCCTAAGACATTTGACTATGTGGGTGTGTTCTCCGGAGCCATAATGCCGCACGAGGGAGTCAAGTCTCCTGTCTATGACGACTTTATGGGACAGCTTGACGTTCAGTTCGCCAACTCTCCGAAGCTCTACTACATCGCGATCGGAAAGACGGATTTCCTCTATCAGGCCAACGTTGACTACCGCGCTCTTCTGGACTCCAAAGGTTACAAGTACATCTACGTGGAGTCGGAAGGTGGCCACATCTGGCGTAACTGGAGAGACTATCTTGTGGATTTCGCTCCGCGTCTGTTCAAATGATAAACGTTTATGAATAAAGCGATTCTATACTTTACAATATGCGCTTCTCTATGTGCCGCCATCGGATTCCCGTGCGCGGCGCAGGATGCGCCCAGACTCCGCAAGGACAATGTCAAGGAAGTCCTTTCCGCGATGACCCTTGAAGAGAAGGCCACGCTTGTGGTCGGTCAGGGAATGGCCGGATTCAATTCCAACACGGCGACCATAGGCTCGACGGAAATCCTTGTTCCCGGAGCCGCAGGCACCACAGCCGCGATTCCGAGGCTTGGCATCCCTTCCATTGTGGTCGCTGATGGCCCTGCGGGTTTGAGAATATCCCCATATCGTACAGACACACCTGACAAAACCTATTACTGCACGCACTTCCCGATCGCCACTCTTCTGGCCTGCACTTGGAATCCGGATGTGGTCTCCAAGGTCGGAGATGCGATGGGTGAGGAAGTGAAGGAATATGGTGTTGATCTGCTCCTCGGCCCGGCTCTGAATATTCACAGAAATCCTCTTTGCGGACGGAATTTCGAGTATTACTCCGAAGATCCGTATCTTTCAGGCAAGACCGCCGCCGCGATGGTTTCTGGAATACAGAGCAACGGAGTCGGAACATCAATAAAGCACTTCGCTGTCAATAATCAGGAAATCAACCGAATGCACGTGGATGCGGTTCTCTCGCAGCGTGCTCTCCGTGAGATTTACCTGCGTGGCTTCGAGATCGCTGTCAAGGATTCCGATCCTTGGACGATAATGTCGTCCTACAACCTCATCAACGGAGTGGAGGCCTCGCATTCCCGTGATCTGCTCCGTGACATAACCCGTGACGAATGGGGATTCAAGGGACTCGTGATGACGGACTGGGGAGGTGGCGCGGTTCCGGCTGCCCAGATGCACGCCGGCAACGACCTTTTGATGCCTGGTTATCCCAAGCAGACACAGGCTATCATCGATGCCGTCAACAACGGCTCGCTTGCTATGGAGGATCTGGATTTCTGTGTGGAGAATGTGTTGAATCTGATCGTCCGTTCGCCAAGATTCTCTGGCTATGAGTACACGAACTCACCTGATCTTAAAGCGCACGCCCAGGTGACCCGGGAGGCCGCAAGCGAGGGAATGGTGCTGCTGAAGAACTCCGGAAACGCGCTTCCGTTCTCTTCAGGGATAAAGAAAGTAGCTCTGTTCGGTGTCACTTCCTACGATTTCATCGCCGGTGGAACAGGCTCTGGCGATGTGAACCGTGCGTACACTGTGGATTTGAGACAAGGACTCCGGAATGCCGGCTATGAAATTGAAGGCAACCTTGAGAAGGCGTACGAAGAATACATCAAGAAAGAAAACGACAAGTTCTGGGCAAAGCAGGACAAGAATAATCCTTTTATTAAATTTCTCGCGGCTCCGAGACCGGAGGAAATGCTTTTTGACTTGACCTCTCTTGACGCTGCTGCATCCTCGGCTGATATAGCTGTCCTTACAATCGGAAGGAATTCCGGTGAGGGCTGCGATCGCGGTGTGAGTGGGGACTTCAAATTGACCGGCTTTGAGACAACACTCCTTTGGCAGGTCAAAAGCGCTTTCGCCAAGGCCGGAAAGAAAGTGGTTGTGGTCCTGAACATCGGAGGCGTAATTGAGACATCTTCGTGGAAGAATATTCCGGATGCCATCCTCCTTGCCTGGCAGGGTGGGCAGGAGGGCGGAAACGCCGTGGCCGACATCCTGTCCGGGAAAGTCAATCCGAGCGGAAAACTCTCTATGACCTGGCCTGTGAGCTATTTTGATCATTGGTCATCAAGGAACTTTCCTTGGAACTTCAATGTCAAGGAGAGTGAGAAGCTCGCGCTGTTCTTCGGTTCTGTGCCACGTACGGACGACAATCCTATCAAGGATGTGGATTACACTTATTATGAGGAGGATGTCTATGTCGGCTATCGCTATTTCGACACTTTCAGGAAGGAGGTCAGCTATCCTTTCGGCTTTGGTTTGAGTTACACCTCGTTCGAGTTCTCGGACGCGTGGGTGAGCCGGACTGAGAATGGATGGAAAGTCAGTGTGAAAGTGACGAACATCGGTGACAGCCCTGGCAAGGAGGTCGCCCAGCTCTATGCTTCCTCTCCGTCAATCACCGCCGGACGTCCCGCACAGGAACTCGTGGCTTTCGCCAAGACCGGACTTCTTGCTCCGGGAGAGTCCGAGACACTCACTCTTGCCGTGGCGAAGCGCGATCTGGGATGGTATGATGCGGAGGAATGCTCCTGGACGCTTGAGAAAGGTGAATATATTCTTAAAGTCGGATCGTCTTCCCGTGACATAAAGGAAACAGTTTCCATTGAGGTCAAAAAGACTGAGATTCTGGAGAAGACCCACGATTCGTTGCCGATGAAAAAGAAAATAAATCTTATCTTTGCGGCAGACTGATTAATACAGACCACCATGCGAAAAACTATCGCGGCAATAACCGGACTTCTGCTTCTTTCCTGTGTGAAAGAGGTGGAAGTCCCTTCTGACTTTCAAGAATTTACGGAAATATCACAGAGTATCTCAAACAACCGTGTCAATGCATTCGTCGAAGACGCTGAGGGTTGCGTCTGGATCGCCACCGACAGGGGAGTGAACCGCTACAACGGCTACGACTATCATTGTTGGTACCACACCGACAGTCCGTCGAGTCTCTGTGACAATCAGGTCAAGGCTCTCGCCGTTGACAGGGACGGCTATGTCTGGTGTGGCACGATCAACGGGATATGCCGCTACACGGACAAGGATGATTTCAGGACCGTGCCGGTTGGCGGATCCACGTTTATCAGGAAAATCTTCCTGACTCCGGCCGGCAATCTGGTAGTATGTACGCTTGACTCGATAGAGATCCTTGAGAAAGGCGATGATGGGCAGGAGGAATTCCGCGTTATTGAGCGTTTGGACAGCCGCTTCGGAATATTCTGCCTTGATTCCATCGGCAGACTCTGGTTTGTGTCATCAGAGGGACTCAGGTGGTGGAACATTGACAAAGGATCCAAATCAGAGACCGGAGTGAAGTTCGAGGGCTGGGTCTATAACATTCATCTGCAAGGCGGGCGGTACATCTGGATGAGTTCTTTCGGAGGTGGGCTTTATGTCTATGACACATTCTCGGAAAACTTCATCGAGGTTCCGGAGCCACTTTCGCGTTTCGCCGGCAAGAACTGGAATGAGATTAAATTGATTCTTGACGGCACCACGGAAGACAATGTCTTGATCTACACCAATTCCCTGGAAACCTACGAATGGAACCCCAAGACATACACTCTTTCCCGAATACCAGTCTCTGAACTCACTGATGACGCGAAGGTCGGAATACTTTCTGTCACGATGAGGGACCGTTCCGGCAATCTTTGGGTCGGCACCAGTGACCAAGGTTTCGGAATACGTCGGGCCAGAGGAAACAGATTCAACAATGACAGTGAGCTGAACCGAACCCTTGCCGTGAAATCTGTCACAAGTCTGTGCCGCGCGTCGGACAACAGCATAGTAATAAACACGTACGGTCACGGTCTGTGGAAATGGGACGGAGCCAAGGTTGCCAGGCTACGATGCGAAGGAATCTGGAATGAGAATATGCTACAGAGGCTTACCTCCGCCTCAGACGGATTCATTTATGCCACGGCTCCATATTCGGTGATGAAGATGAGGCTGTCGGGAAATGTGCTTGAATATGTCGGCGGATGGACGCTGCCGGTTATGCAGCTTTATGACATCACCGAGGATGATTCCGGAAGGCTGTGGGTCGGTACTTACAGTGACAAGGTGTTTGTCATCAACACGGAGGAAGGTGAGCCTGAGGCTGTGGATGTGGGATTCGGAAGCAAGGCAAGCACTATGTGCCAGAAGGTTGTCCCGGTCGGAAACGGCACTCTTGCGGTGGCTGTCATCCATTTGGGAATAGTCCTGATTGACGGGAACACCCACGGCTTGAAACTGGTTCCGATCTCGGATTGCTACGATGGAAGACTGTTCATCCCTGTTTCTTCGTATGTTGACTCGAAAGGTGATCTTTGGGTAGGGACAAGAGGGCAAGGGCTTTTCCGTTACTCTCAGTCCTCCGGGAGGATAGAAAGGATGGAAAGCCTTGCTCCCAAGGATATTATGGGGATAATAGAGGATTCCTCATCACGGATGTGGATCTCCACCTTGCACGGTCTCTATCGGTATAATCCTGTGACATCCCGTTTTGTGGGCTTCTTTGTCTCGGACGGGACGGGAGGAGACCAGTACAATGAGGCTTCCGTGACCCTTACCGGTGATGGCCATCCCATCTTCGGCGGAACGCACGGTGTGACCCTTGTCAGTGAATTTGAAGATCAGGACACTGACACTACCGCAATCTTGTTTGAGGATGTGGTCATCAACAACAAGATCCAGCACGCCTACAATTCCAGAGCGTTGGATGGCAGGATCGCGGAGACCAAGTCGCTCAGGCTTCGCCAGAGGGAGGATGTGAATGTGGGAATATCCTTCTGCACTGTCGATTACGGTCTCTGGCCGTCAACCCATTTCAGTTACCGTCTGGAAGGCTTTGAGGAAGAATGGGTTGAGTCAAGCAATCATAACGCGTTCTACTCAAATCTCCCTGCCGGAAAATACCGTTTCCGTGTGAGAGCCTGGAACGCTGACTACACCAGAATCCTGACGGAGGATGCGGTGTCTGTCACAGTGACACCTCCGTGGTGGCTGTCGTTGTGGATGAAGTGGCTGGTCTATCCGCTGCTTATGATGTTTGTGCTTGCCGGGGTACTGTTCTTTTTCGTCCGTGACAGAAGAAACCGTATGGCTGCCGAAGAGGCAAGACGGAAAAGCGAGAACGAGAAACACATCAACGATATGAATATGAGCTTCTTCGTCAATGTCTCGCACGAGATGCGCACTCCGCTTGCCGTGATCAAAGGACCTCTTGATATGCTGGTCGCGGATCAGACCATAAGCGAGGAGAACAGGGGATTGCTGAAGATTATGTCGAGGAATGTCGGCCGTCTGCTTCGCTACATAAACCAGCTTATGGATGTCAGCAAACTGGAGAACGACACTCTTGCTCTGCGGGTGCGCTATCTGGATGTCTCCGTGCTGGTCAGGAATATGCTCGACATATTCAGAATCAATGCCGCCGAGAAGGGAATCGAGATGGTTTGCTCCGGGCTTGACGAGTCGTTCATATTCCTTCTGGATGAGGACAAGATTGAGAAGATTCTCTCCAATCTGTTGTCAAACGCCGTAAAGTTCACCGGCCGGGGAGGCAGGATTGAGATCTCGCTTGACGCGGATTCAGGTTATATGGTTCTCTCTGTCGCGAATTCGGGACCGGAAATCCCTGAGAATGAGCTTGAGAATATATTCCTGCGCTATTATCAGGTGGCATCGGGTGGAGGACAGCTTAACTACGGCACAGGCATCGGATTGTATTATTCACGCCGGCTTGTCGAACTTCATCACGGCACGATTGAGGCGCATAACCGGCCTGACGGTACAGGGCCTGAGTTCACGGTCAGGATTCCGATTTCAGAGGAGGCATATTCGGGGGATGAACGGCAGGATGAGGCCGAGGCACAGCTGATGACGGTTCCGGAGATTGAAGAATCCGTTCCGACCGCTTCAGCAACGTCTGCCGACGGCAAACCAGTCTTGTTAGTCGTCGAGGACGAGACGGAGATGGCCCGGTTTCTCAAGACAATATTCTCGTCAAGCTTCAAGGTGGCCAACCGCTATGACGCCGACAGCGCGCTTGCGGATATGAGTGCCATCAATCCTGACATTGTCGTTTGTGATGTTATGATGCCTGGCACCCGTGACGGCTTCGACTTGTGCCGGGAAATAAAGAACAATCCGGACACCAGTCACCTGCCTGTGATTCTTCTTACCGCCAAGGTCAACATCGAGTCTCAGGTGAAAGGCTTGGACTGCGGAGCAGACTCCTACATAACCAAGCCATTCAATCCGAGTTATTTGGCCGCGAACGTCCGCTCTCTTATGGCGAACCGTGATCGTCTCCGTCATTCCCTCAGCTCATCGACTCAGACCAAGGGTATCAATTCGGACAGGCTCTCTCCTTATGACCGTGAGTTTATGGACCGCCTATACGAGTTGATGGAAAAGTCGTTGAGTGATCCGGAACTCAACACGATGGGCATTGCCGAGGCGATGAGCATAAGTCGCACGAAACTCTACTACAAGATCAAGGCTTTGACCGGAGACAGTCCTAACTCCTTCTTTCGCACCTACAAGCTGAACCGGGCCGCTGAATTGCTTAAGGAAGGCCGCTATAACATCTCAGAGGTAGCAGACATCACCGGCTTCTCCTCCCTGTCACATTTCTCGACTTCCTTCAAGAAGCAGTTCGGTGTCAGCCCGAGCTCATATTCATTGTGATCATTGTCTTAACTATTATTAAAAATGCTTTATGAAACGAATTCTGATCATATTATTGATATCATTCATCTATCCGCCGCTTTCCTCCGCGCAGGAGATCTACAGAAATGAAGAACTGTCGATTAGTTCTCTAAAAGAAAGGGTCTGGGTCGTGGAGACCACTGATATGACGACTATGTACATCATCGAAGGCGATGAACGTGCGCTTCTGATTGACACAGGCACAAAATGCACCGATCTTGACAAGGTTGTCCATAAGATTACTGGCAAACCTCTAGATGTTGTGATCACTCATCTCCACCCTGACCACGCCGGTAACATAAGGTACTTTGACAGAATATTTATGCATCCGGCCGACAGCGTTATGTTGGATGAATATGATTATTCCGGTGAGATTGTTTTCATAGAGGAAGGTTATGTCTTTGATCTTGGCGGGACTTCGTTGGAGGTTTTTCTGATGCCTGGGCATACTCCCGGTTCCATAGTTTTGGTGAATCGAAAGACAGGGGACTGCTTCACTGGAGATGCTTTCGGATCAGGTCAGGTATGGCTTCAGCTGGAACCTCACGTGCCGATGAACGTTTATCTTGAATCTTGCCGCAGGATGGAAAAGCTTATGAATAAGGGGGTTGTTGAATATCTTTGGTGCGGGCATTATCCGTACGTGAAGAACTATTTCGGAATCGAATATGTCAGTAGGATGAAAGCTTTGGCCGGGCGTCTTACCAACGGTGACCAAAAAGGAGCGCAGCCTTTCCGTATGGTACCGTCTGTCCACTCCAAAGGCCGCCCGATGACCTTGTCAGATGGTTCCGTGACGATTGTGTATAATGCAGACAAGATTCTGTAGGGATAGTCCGCGATTCCGGAAAAATGCGTATATTGCCGTCACTAAGACAGACGGTTATGAAAAGGATTCTGGTTTTGTTGGCGATGGTGGTGGCTTTCGGCTCGGTTGTGGACGGACGGAAAGTCAGAGTAGCTGAATATTCGGACATTCAGGGGCATTATCTCAAGAGGGAATGGAGGAAGTATAAGCGGATTTCCATACGGGATCGGCCGGAAAAAGAGATAGCGTTGCTGACATTCATCAAGGAGCAGGCTCTGAAGAACCGGTTGGACAAGGACTATTACGATGCGGCGGTCGGGATCGGCAAGACTTTGGTCCGAAAGAACTGGAAACTTCTGGACTCGCTGAGGAACAGTCTGACGGAAGAGTTCATCACGGCCGGGAAACCCATAATGGCATATTCATTGATCAACTCCGGTGAATTGGGTCGGCAGAAATTTGATGCGATGCGGTTCGCTGAGGACAATGCGGAGGTTCTGAAAAAGGGGAAGAACGATGATTTTTGGAGGCGAGGCTATTGGGGCGAAGGCTATGTCTGCGACCACAGATTCATCCCGAATGACTACGAATATATTCTTTGGCGTTGTCTGTCAGACACTTCCGCGCACGACAAGGCGTTGGTGGTTTTGAAGGAAGCGGTCGCTGGGAATTTTCCTCGATCTATGTTGTTGACTTACAGTGAGGCGCTTCGCAAGGATGGAGATAAGAGGTGGGAGGAACTGGAACGTCTCGTTGCTGATTGGAGCGGTAGTTCTGTTGCCTTGCTGCCAAGGAAAGATCTGCTTAAACGGGAATATGACAGGTTGGTCAAAGGTGGAGGAACATCGCGGGAGTTCGCAGAACTGGATTCCAAGTGTCAGGCTTACGAGAAGGAGAGGGAGTCGTATAAGCCTCAATACGTGCTTGAGAATCTAGTCTTTATTTCTTCTGAGGATGTGAATAAGATAATCGCGGAGGAATGTGGAGGTGAGATTTCGTCATTGAT
>CAVKYA010000018.1:0-5286 GCA_963660255.1 Bacteroidaceae bacterium
CCATCGTACACTGCCTTTGTGTCCGCACCTGTGCTGACAGGGACAGAGACATTGATATCGTGTGTTCCGGCGATTTCCGGAGCAAGTTCTGATTTAGAGCAGCCCGCCATTGCCACAAGAGCGGCCGCTATGTATAATGACTTTTTCATTTCAGTTCGTTTTACCAGTTAAGATATTCATTGCCATCCTTTACTATGACACCGCCAAAAGTGCCATAAGTTTCCCCTTGTGTAAAGGAAATATACTGTGCGGAATACTTACCGTCACTGTTGCGTACAGCCTTGACAATAACATAGGCATCGGCTGAGATTTCCTTCGGGACGGTGATCTTGACCGTTGAGTTGGTCTCGTCAACCTCTGCCTCAAGACCTTTAGACTCAGCCACAACGTGGGTGGTCGCATCAGCGCCGAACAGAGTATAACCGATGGTGACAACCTGTCCGGAGACAACCATCCTTGAGTCAGCCTTGACCTTGATCGCAAAGGCTTTCTCCTTGACGATCCTGATGACAGTCTCGCCGAGCGTGAATACATATTCGGTCTCAGTCTCAGACATCTCCAGCTTAGGTTCTACAGTACCGGACACAGGAACCACATCCCAAGCCTTTCCATCATAAGAGACATACCATTTGCCATCCTGAATCTTGAACTGAGGAGTCTTGCCCGAGACAGGAACCTTGGCTCCGTCGTTGGTCATAAACTCTCCGTTGACAGTCCAATAAAGTTCACCCTCGAACTCCTTCATTCCGACTACCGGAGCCTCAGCGTCCTTTCCGTTCGTCAGGACAACTGTCTGACCATCGCTGAAATTGATTGTGTAGCTTGTCTTATCCTCGTTCGGAGTCACTGACGCGATTGTCACCGCATTGGCAGCGGCTTCAGCAAGTTTCGCGATCGAACTTACGTTCTCATTCACCTTGGATTCAAGGGCGGCGACCTTGGTCTCCAGAGTGTCCACCCTGTCCTTCAGGTCACCATTGCAGGCGCAGAGCGATGCCGCGGCGAGCAATGTCAAAAATACCTTTTTCATAATTATACTGAATTATACCAACATTAGCGTTTAACTAAAAAGCAAGAACCGGATGACAGACAAAGTCCTGATTCATCCATTCGCAGTACGGCTCGAATTCCTGATTCTCACCAAGCCAGAAAATGCAGCACACCCCATCTGTGTTGTCATAAATGGTTGAAGACATTATCTGGCATACTCCTTGGCCACTCCTTGTCATCGAATATACAAGATCTTCCTTTTGGGCAGCCGGAATCTTAGCGAAATGAGCATTGATGGCATCCACTGGCTTATAAGAAAGCTTTATGTTTCCAAAGTACGTGACATCATAACCATAGTCACGGAGTCCGCTCAGATACTGTGCGACTTCCTCACCGCCCAGATTGGCCATACAATCCCAAAGTTGTCCTATGCTTGGGACAAACCATCCCGAAGTTTTGGCCGGAGCCGACGGGACAAAATCTGTAGTTGTCCAGTCAAAGGCCGGATACTGGGCCAACTGCTCACCAGGATAGGTGTTCCTGACTGTAGCCGTCCATAACTGTCCATAGATATCCTTATACCAAACATCTCCACGTTTATGGTTGCTGATGCAGTCAATGCCTTCGTTCATAGCGTACTTCGTCAACTGAGCGCCAGGAGCGTGCGCACCCTTTGTGCAGAACACCAACCCGTGCGTGAATCCCTGCTGTTGTTCAACCTCTGAGAAGCGGCTCTGGTCTGTCTGAAACACGATTCCGATCACGGTTTTCCCCTCGACAGGAGCCGGCTTGTCTGTCGCCCATACAGCCTTGGTGCCATCACTATTTATAGAGAGCAATCCGCCATCGCTCCAAGTTCCGTCGGAATAATAGTAATCGCCGATTTTCGGATCCGAATCCGGTATTTCCTTGGATTTCACAGACAACGTACACGTCGCCTTGATATCCTTGATCACCGCTGTCAACTTAGCGTTACCAACACTGACAGCGGTAACCTTAGCCGAGACAAGATTGTCAGACTCCACAGCGTCAAACGGCTCAATCTTAACAACATCAGGATTGTCCACAGTCCATTCGACATTCTTGTAAGTAGTTCCTTCCGGAAGTATTGTGGCGTTTACTATGAAAGACTCATCCTCTGTGAGCAGTTTGGATGTCACATCGAATGTCAGCGACTCAGCCTCGATCGTTTTCACCTCGACCACGCACTCGGCCGTGAAAGAGGATGAAGCCGCAGTGATGGTCGCCTTGCCGGCGGCGATGGCGGTCACGACTCCGTTCTTGACGGTCGCCACCTCCTTGTCGCTGGAATCCCAGGAAACACTCGGACTGGTTGCGTTGTCCGGAGTGATCGTGGTGCTCAATGTGCCGGTCTCCCCTACAAACAACTGCATTGAGTTCGTGTTCAAGGATATTCCTGTCACAGCGATAGGATCAACGCTGACAGAGCACTTGGCTATGCTTGATCCAAGGACGGCCACAATGGTGGTCGAACCGAGGCTCTTGGCTTTCATCGTGAAGACATAACCCTCAGCGTCAGCCTTGCGGGTAACATCGATGACTTCCTCATCGACCACCGTCATCTCCACCTCGGAAATCTTATCAACGGGAGTCACTTTCAGAGAGACGATTCCCTCGCCCTCGATCGGAATTGAAACCGCATCCTGTGAGAACTCCACATTTTCTTTCACCGGTTCCGGCTCGTTATTCTCCTTGTTTCCATTGCAGGACACCGCCACCAGCGAAACTACTCCGGCCACAGCGGCCATTATGGCGGAACGTACGACTCTTCCAAATGAATTTTTATACATAGCTAACCAAACTACTAACTAAACGCCAACTTTAACAATCTTAAATACCAAAAACAAGTGCGAAAGTTAAGCAATATTTCCGGAAAGGCAAGCGAATAATTACAAAATTTCAAGAATATTATTTCAATACGGCTAAACGTCGCACAGTCGCTTCGACAGGCTCAGCGACCGATAATGGTCAGTTTCAACGATCAATTCATATCGGTCGCTGAGCCTGTCGAAGCGACATTCTTATTTGATGTTGGGATCAATTCCGCGATGCCAGAAACGGGAGGTGATGTCCGTCAGTGAATATGAATCCGCATTGTGGACGACTCTATACAGCCGTTGGTTGGTGGTCTTGGAGTTCAGCGGGCCGAAGGCTTCTATGTACGGGCCGACCTTCACATAATCAAAACTTTTGAATATATCGTCCTCAACCGACTTCCGGCCGGAGTACAAGGCGGCGGCAAGGCCTTTTGAGCGGACATAAGCGGCCAGTCTCAGCAGGGATTCAAGATCATTCCCTTCGCCGAGGAACAGGAAGCAGTCCACTCCGAAATTGTCAGCGACCAGAGAATCAATCACTTCCTCGGTCAATTCCACACCGACATCAGTCTTCAGAAACGGAGAATGGCATCCTATGCAATTACCTTGGCAGTTGCTTATGTCAACCGCCAAGGTAACTCTATCAGGAATCTCCTCGATGACCACCGAGGTCATCTCAGGAACATATTTGATCATATTCGTCAAGCCTCCTCCTGCGCCGGAGCCTTGGAGCCATCGTGATTGTAGAATCGGTGGGCGGCCTCGACCTGACGCATCTCGCTGAACGATGACACACGTTTGAGGTAACCGATCACACGGGTCAGATAGTCCAGATTGTGGCTTCCGCACTTAGGGCAGACCTCAAGTGTGTCCTTGCTGATGTACCCGCAGTCGTTGCAGACGGTGTTGCGGCAGTTGAATGTGAAGTAGTTGGTGCCGTAATGCGCGGCGGTCTTGAGCAGCTGGCGGTACTGATCCTTCGACAGATGCTCGGCCACATTCATATGCAGGGCGGAGCCGCCGTCAAGATGCTTGACATATTCATTGCCGTGCAGCTTGAACTTGTCTATCATCGACAGGGAGTCATCCTCCGGATTGTAGAAGTACGAGCTGTACATATTGTGCTTAGGAGAGACGTAGAATCCGTCCTTCTGATCCCACTTGTAGTTCTTTCCCGAAAGGTTCTCGCCCGGAACGAACTCGGTGTTGAACATAGTGTCAGAGGTCTTGTCCTTCTTGTTGGAGCGGTTGATTGTCTCAAGGATGACATCCACGAACTCGTTGTACTCCGGATTAGGGCTGATTGTAAGTCCCAGGAACTCAGCCGCGTCGGTAAGTCCGTTCACACCGATCGTGAGGTACTGCCTCTTCATATCGATGAAGCCTGCCTGATAGACATCCAGCATATGCGCGGCGAGGAAATCCTTGATGATCTCGTTGAAGGCCTTCTGGTACTTGTGCACCCTTTCGGTCTCCTCGGTCACGGCCTCGCGGATATATTCATAAAGCTGGTTCTTGTCGTAGTCGGCCCTGGTCAGTGCCTTGGAGCCGTCGATGACAATGCCTTTCTTCTCAAGGAAGTAGCGTCTGGTGGCAAGCTGGATGAGCCTGTTCAGGTTGATGGTCATCACAGACTTGGAACCAGTTGACACAGAAGCAGTTCCCATTGAATATTGATGCGTGGTGTGGTTGTGCGACTCATCGACCTTGTCCAGTTCGGTGATGGAGTTGCGCAGGCGGCAGCAGCTCGCGAGACTGTCCGGACTGTCGGACAGGTAGCAGAAGAAGCTGTGCCCTTTGGACCACATCTCGGCGGTGAAGTCGGCATATTCCTTGTCCACAAAATCGTCTTTGCCGTCGGTCAGAAGGGCCATTGTCTCCACCGGGAAGGTCAGGATGTAGCGGTTCCTCTCCTCGTTGAACCAATTCATAAAGTGCTTCTGTAGCCAAGAAAGGGTCTCCCACTTAGGCTCGCTGCCGTCAGGGAAGCGGAAGTCGCCGAACACGCCACGGAAATAGCTCTCGTCGAAGTAGCTGATGTTCCAGAACACGGTCTGGTAGCCACGGTTGCCCGCCGGCATATTCATTGAGTGCACTACCTGCTGGAAGTAGTTGTCGATGACCTTGACAAGGGTTCTCTTCTTGGCGTTCATCTCCACAACGTCCTCAAGGTGATCAAGATAGTCATCGCCGTAGTCCTTGCGGATGAAGTAGTCGAGGTACATCAGGAACTCCGGTGTCGCCACCGCCCCCATAAACTGAGATGAGATTGAATATACCAGGTTGATGAACTCACCGCAGAACGACTTGAGGTCAGTCGGAGCCACTGAGACACCACCAAGCTTGATCAGACCGTCAACGAGGAACGGGTACATCGTGATGGCCACACAGTAAGGGTAGCCCGGAGTGCCGCTCTCATCGTGCTTGTAGAGGACGTGGCTCTCCAGATCCTTGATGT
>CAVKYA010000018.1:5663-8284 GCA_963660255.1 Bacteroidaceae bacterium
GTCTTATAGGCCTCGCGTATGCCGTTCATCAGTTTGACCTTGTCGTACTCCTCATAGGAGCCGTTGGTCTTGCGTACAGTCACGTCCATATTCAGAAAATGATAAAATCAAAAATAGTATTTCAATAGTATTGATGCGGGCCTTTCCGGCCATAAAGTCGGTCCGACCCTTTTCACGGGAGCCGAACCGACTTTTACAAAGATAGCAGATATTTCGGCTTTATGGGCAAAAAATATCGCCAAAATTATTAACAATTACGCAATTTAACTGTTAATTAACTGCCAAACAATCCATTAAAGGAAAATATATTTTAGAATAACTAAAATTGACAGCACATACATAAACCAGCCGATTTTCTTCGCCTTACCGGTGCAGATGTTGAGGATGACGTAAGACACAAGACCAAGGAGGATACCGTTGGAGATGGAATATGTCATCGGCATAAGAATCAATGTAAGGAACGCCGGGATGGACTCGGAGAAGTCGTCGAGCGGAATGTCCTTGATTGGGCTGAGCATAAAGAGTCCAACGAAGACGAGTACCGGGCAGACGGCCGATCCTGGGATGGCGGTGAAGATCGGAGCGAAGAAGAGGGCCAGGACGAAGCAGGCGGCAACGGCGAAGGCGGTGAGACCTGAACGGCCACCCTGAGCCACACCGGATGCGCTTTCAACGTAAGTGGTGACGGTGCTGGTTCCGAGGCACGCTCCGGCGACGGTACCGATGGCATCGGCCATAAAGGCCTGGTTCATACGGACCGGTTTGCCTTCCTTGTCGGTCATATTCGCCTTTGTGGTGACACCCACGAGGGTTCCGATAGTGTCGAACATGTCCACGAACAGGAATGTGAACACGACGACAAGCATGTCAAGGCTGAAGATCTGCGAAGCGTCGGTGGTGAACTGGCAGAAGATAGGCTTCATTGACGGCGGTGTGTCAACGAATCCCTGGAACTGGGTGATGCCCATAGGGATGCCGATGATGGCGGTTACGATGATGCCGATCAGAAGGGCTCCCGGGATATTCAGAATGACAAGAATACCGGTGATGACAAGGCCTATGATTGAAAGGAGTCCGGCGCCGCTGGTGATGTCGCCGAGGTTCACTAGGGTGGCTGGGTCGTCAACAACGATTCCGCCGCTCTTCAGACCGATGAGGGCGATGAACAGGCCGATACCAGCTCCGATCGCCTTTCTCAGCGACAGAGGCAGTGCGTTCACGATCGCCTCGCGGACACTCGTCAGAGTGAGTATTATGAATATTATACCTTCGATAAGGACAGCGGTCAGCGCGAACTGCCAAGTGTAGCCCATTCCGAGGCAGACCGTGTAACAGAAGAAAGCGTTCAGACCCATACCCGGGGCGAGGGCAAACGGAAGCTTGGCGTAGAAAGCCATCACGAGGGTCGCAAGAATTGAGGCGACTGCCGTGGTGGTGAAGAGGGCGTTCTTGTCCATTCCGCAGTCAGCCAGGATCGAAGGGTTGACGGCGAGGATGTAGGACATAGCAAGGAAGGTGGTGATGCCGGCGATGATCTCGGTCGATACCTTCATCGTGGACGGGTCGAACCCGAACAGTTTGGTCAACCAGCCTTTAGGCTCGTTGGTCTGTGTTTTTGTCTCTGCCATTGTCTTGGATTGTTAAGTGTCGTTGAATATTAGAATACCCACTTGGTACCAAGGCAAGGACGTACGAAGAAGCCTTTTCCGGTTCCGAAGTCGTAAGAAAGCTCGATCTCTGTGCCGATGTTGAGGTTGTCAACTCCGAAGTGCTGACCGATGTTGTACCAAAGCTGTGGCTCGGAAAGGAACACGAACTTGGCATCCTCAGCCTTTGTCCAGTCACGGTAGCCTTTGGACTTGTCGTTGATGTAAGGGCAGACCGTGTGGTCCTCCCACCAGAAATCAGCGAAACCTGAGAAGCGAAGACCCTTCACGCCGAAAAGATCCTGCATACCCCAGACAGCGGTGAACTGGAGAGGAACCTCACTCTTACGTTTCCTGCTGCCTTCCACGCGATCCGCATTGTTATAGTTGATGGTCTTGTAGAGGACCTTGAGATTCAATGTATTCCTGAAATCATTGCTGTGAAGGAACCAGTCAACACCGAAAAGGAAGGCGTTGTTGATGGTGTAGCCGTTGTACGCGCCTCCGTTATATTCAACGTGAAGGCTGAAAGGAGCAAGTTTAGTGTTCTGCCAGAAGTTGAGACAGCGCGCGATCTCGAAATAGGTTCCGCTTGGGGCATAGACCTTGTCCTTGGAGTTCTTCGAGTTGTAGTCATAGTCCACGAAGAAGAAGGTGTTGCCCCATTTGTCTCCGTAGAAACCCTCAAGGGTGGTGGTGACATGACCGCGGTCCTTACCGAAATCGTAGAAGGTCTGAAGGTTGGTCTGGGCCTTTGCTCCTAGAGAAAAGGCGAGCGCTGCGACTGTGGCGGCGATGAAAGATTTGTTTGACATAAATATTAAGGAATTTGACTTGTTCCTTTATGAATTTTAAAGGACAAAATTAATACAAATGTCATAGAAAGTCCATACCTTTGCCATACAATATTCACAAAGTTATCAACAGCCATGTTTGAAGAGACACTGAAATTCTATCAGAACTTCCCCAAGGAGG
>CAVKYA010000018.1:9186-11574 GCA_963660255.1 Bacteroidaceae bacterium
AAGTGCTGGAACGGCATCCTTTCCTCAAGATAGATGGTGAGGACGGCGAAAAATACGGCATAGCCGAAGGTCCTGAGAGCCGTTGGAAGATAAAACATCTGGATGGCCGCGTCCGGAGATATGACGAAATACATAATAAGGTGGTAGCAGAGCATCGCTCCGAAGCCGAGTGTCAGCAGACGTGTATAGTTGAGTTTCAAGACTTTTATCCAAAACATCACGAACAGGCATCCAGTCACGACTCCAATATATTCCATAACGGAGAATTGGGTCATCGTCATAGAACCGTAACCCAGAACGGAGGACAGGAACACATTCTGGAGCGATTTTGATCCGGCTGACATCAACTCGCACACAGCGAACAGCGCAAGGACAGGGAGCAAACCCTTGTAGGTAAAGGCTTTCGGAGATATGAACGGATGTCTGATGCGCAGCATTCTGGACAGGCAAAAGCATAATGTCACAATGAACATCAGGCATACCGCCCGGAACATTTTCCCGTCGAACCAGTTATAATATTCCCCGTACGTGAATATCCAGATGGCCTCCAGCAGCGTCAGTGCCCATAGTGCGCAACCCAGCCAGTCCATACTTATCATCGGCAGTTTCGGCATGATCCGTACGTTCCGTGTCAGAGTGAGCACACACAGCATAACCACCATCAGAAGTCCAATCATGAACCAGTGCATCGCCTGCCATCCGCCGAAGAAGTACGAAAGGTTGTTGGCGATCAGCGAGGAAAGGCTCATATTCCCGATGATTATTATGTAGAGAAGCGGAAAGAATCTTGTGAAATCCCGTCCCGGAGCCATCCATAGCTGGATGTTGGACATACACTCGAATGTGCCGCAGAGTTTGAAGAACCCGGCGACGAACGAGATCACGCACAGTAGCGGCAGACTGTGGACCTTCAAACAAAGGAAGTTGCACACGGCGATGACCGCGGCGGCGTTCAGGAGAAGCTGCCTGTTGGTGTACCTGAACTTGAACCTGAAAAGGAATGGGAACGGCATACAGACTCCCACCACGCCGCAAAGCCCGACCATCATAACGTCCTCGCGCATAAAGGATGTGGCTCCGACCATTTGCGTCAGGTTGCCCAGATATATTCCTCCGCTCAGCTGGAAGACCATCGCGAAAAAGACGTATATCCACGGGCGTATGGACTTTGGAACGAATTCCCGGTACATCGGCATCGAGAATTCCATTGGTGGTGTTTGGGCGGACATCAGTAGAGCACCTCCGTCTCCACGTTGAGTCCGGCGAGAAGTTTCTCTCGGTCAGCCTCATCCAGATCGGTCAACTCGATACGCACAGGGACACGCTGCTCCACCTTGACGAAGTTACCGGTGGCGTTGTTCACCGGAGCAGACATCCAGGCCGAGCCGGTGGCGGAGGAAAGGGACTCCACCCTGCCGCGGAACTCCCTGCCGGGAATGGCGTCAGCCTTGATCCTCACCTCATTGCCTACCGAGATATGCTTCAGCTGCGTCTCACGGTAATCAGCGACGACCCAGACACCCGCGTCATCCACGATGCGCGCCAGCAACTGTCCAGGCTGCACAAGCTGTCCCAAATGAATATCCCTGCGTCCTATCCTGCCGTCGCATGAGGCCACGATGACCGTGTAGGATAGGTTCAGTCTGGCAAGTTCGAGAGCCGAACGGGAGACATCCACCATAGCGGAACTCTGTCCGAGACGGCCGGTCTGCTCGTTCCTGCTGAGCGACGCGGAGTTACGTTGCCGCAGAACCTGCTCGTAACGGGCCTTGGCCGTCTTGTATCTTGTCTCCACGGCATCATATTGCTGACGAGTAACGGCATCCTTAGCGAGCAAAGCCTTGTAGCGTGAATAGTCGCTCTCGGCGTTCCGCAAATTCTCCGAGGCTTCCTCTATTCCGGAATCGAAAACGGTGACGTTGCTCTCGATGGTCTTGAGCCCTGCCGCGTCTGTGGATTTTCCGGATAGGGTCCTTTCCAGATCAGCCTCGGCCTGAGCCAGCCTCAGTCTGTACTCCGAATCATCGATGATGACAAGGGTATCACCTTTGCGCACACGACTGTAGTCCTCGAAACGTATCTCCTTTATGAAGCCCTGCACCCTGGTGTTGACCGGGACGATGTGCCTGTCAACCCTCGCGTCGTCGGTATATTCCACATTCCCGAAATGAACGAAACGGGAGCAGACGTACGCCACGCCCGCCAGCAGGACAAGGATCACGATGATGTTGTATATCCTTTTGATTGTCTTCTTGTTTTTCATATTTGATGATTTTATAATATTCCAGCGACATATTTCAATTTGTACAGACGGTATTGCCTCTCCGCCTCGGCGTCGGACACCCCGATCTCGGCGTCAAGCTTCACATTGAAAGCGTCCAGCATATC
>CAVKYA010000018.1:12124-19084 GCA_963660255.1 Bacteroidaceae bacterium
TTAAGCACTTCGGCCATATTCCTCAGTCTGACAAGTTCCAGCGAGAGGGTCTCCAACCTTAGTTCGTAACGGGTCACGTCATTGGCCAGGGCCAGCCCCTGCTCACGCCTTGCCTTGATGTCCTCTATCAGTTTCCGTGTCAGGGCAATGTTTTCCTGATAGACCTTTATGCTGTTGTTGATCCGGTACAGGTCAAGATATTGCCCAGCCGCCATCAAACGCAGTCCTTGCCTGGACTTGTCCAGTTCCGTGGTCGAGCGTTCCAGTCCGTGTCCAGCCAATTCGATTCCGGCCTTCACGGCTCCTCCGGCGTAGATGACTTGACGGGCATCGACAGTGAATCCATTGCCGAAATGAGGTGAAGCTAACCTCGTGAATCCGGAAAAATCCCTGTCAGTAAGGAACGCGTCACCGATGTAACTCACGTTCACAGACGCGTCAACATCCGGCAGACGGGCTTCCTTGGCCGCCTTGACACCCTCACCGACAGCGTCAACCGCAGTCCGCAGCATCCTGATTGTCCTGTTGCCGGAGTCAAGCATCTTGAATATGTCCTCCATTCCCAACGAGAGGGAATCCCTGCGCGCGCCTTCTGTTCCTTCCTCCGCACGCGCGTTTTCAGGCGCGGCGCACATCACAGCGGAAACCGCCGCACAAATAATCCATCCTATCATTCCATTTCTAATTTTCGGGTTGCAAAGGTAGGGCGGAAAAGACGTTCGACCGTTGGACAAAACAAGTCAAAAATGGGATATTTCGGAATATTTATGGCGTTTAGTAATATAATTGCCGATATTTGTGGCACAAATTGGAATTATGTCATGGACAAGGAAGTACTGTTCAGTTCCGAGGCACATCTCTACGGCTCACTGTCCTGCACAGAGGGAATATGCCCGGACGGGCTTATGAAAGACGGAGCGATTCTGCTGTGCGTGAAAGGAGCGGCTGTGATTCTCGTGAATTACAAGCCGTTCAAAATGGCGGCCGGCTCTGTGATGACGCTTTTCCCTGGAGACCTCGTGACAACATCCGACAAATCCTCCGATTTCTCGTTTGATGTTCTGGTGTTCGGTCCGTCAATCCTTCGGGAAGCCAGCCTTGATTTGGAACAGACAGTGTATTCCTCCCTGAGAGAGGACCGGTGTCAGGGCGGCTCCCGGATTGTGACAGACATCGTCTCCAGTATGTTCAAATTGCTGAAGGCGTATTTCAGGCAGCCTGACTGCACGTGCCTGAACCGCCTCGTGACCTGCCAGCTGAAAGCCTTCTTCATCGGATTCCACGACTACCTGATCAGGTTTCCGGAAGAGGCTCCGCCGTTGGACGGCTCAAAACGCAAAAGAACTCTGTTCGACCTCTTTATGAGAACGGTGGAGCAGGATTTCAGAAAGTCAAGGGATGTCGGTTACTACGCCGAAAGACTGAACATCACCCCCAAGTACCTGAATATGATCTCAAGGAGCATCGCAGGCCACAACGCCAAGGCGATAATCGACCACTACGTCATCCTGAAACTGAAGATCGACCTGTCCGGCGGCGACAAGTCCCTGAAACAAATCGTGTGGGACTACAATTTCAGCGACGCCTCATTCTTCACCCGATACTTCAAGCAACACACCGGCATAACTCCCCTCGCCTACCGCAAGGCCAATTACCAGTAGCCGCCGTGGTCTACATATAAAGTACACTTCGACAGGCTCAGTGACCGAAAAAGGCCTAAAAACCTTTCGCGATGTTGTCGGCGATGGATTGGATGAGACGTTCACGGGCCTCGATGCTGGCCCAGGCGATGTGCGGGGTCAGGCTTAAGCGGTCAGGATGCTTAGTGTGAAGGAGCGGATGATCAGCGGGGATCGGCTCGATGGAATATACATCCAAGCCAGCGCCACCAATGACACCCTCATCAATAACCTTGGCCAAAGCATCCTCCACCACGATGCCGCCACGTCCCATATTCACGATGATCGCCTTAGGCTTCATCATCCTAAGTTCCTTCTCACCGACAAGCCCGGCGGTGCGCTCATTGTAAGGAGCGTGCACGGAAATCACGTCCGACTCACGCATCAACCGATCAAGCGTGACGGCAGGATATTCAGAACTATGGTTCGTGCCTGAGGTGGAATAGTAGATGACGTTCATTCCGAAGGCGACACCGATTCGAGCCACCTTGGAGCCGATCGCGCCTAAGCCGATAATGCCCAAAGTCTTGCCTGTAATTTCTATGAATGGTCTGGAATAATCCGTGAACAGCCCGCTGCGGGAATATGTCCCGGATTTCACTACATTGTCAAAATAGGCTCCGTTGCCCAGAAGGTTAAGAATATGCATGAATGTTTCCTGGACAACGGAGTCCGTAGAATAGCCAGCGACATTTCTGACTATTATTCCTCGCTTGGAACAAGCCTCGACATCTATATTGTTTATTCCAGTGCCAGCCTCACACACAAGCCGAAGCCTCGGAGCCGCATCCAACAACCGGTCATTCACCTTTATCTTATTGATGACCAGCACATCACAGTCCCCGACTCTCCGCACGGCCTCATCCGGAGTCGAATTAGGCCACGCCGTCAGTTCCCCCTGCCTTTCAATCGGCTCCAACGACGAAGTCCCCACCGTCGCGGCATCCAGAAACACAATCTTCATCTCTCACAAAAATTTTCCGCTAATATAAGCATTTTTGCGAATCTATAATATGACAAACGAGGACGGCCGAATAGCTGTCCTCGTTCCTGTGCGCGGGATGAGAGTCGAACTCACACGTCGCAATTGACACTAGCTCCTGAAACTAGCGCGTCTACCATTTCGCCACCCGCGCTTGAAGTGGATTGCAAAGATACTGATTATTTACGAAATTGCAAACAAAATCAAGCGACGGGCGAAGAAAACTACTTGGAATACTTGCTGAAAGTCTTATTGATCAGCGTTGTCTTGCCGGAACAGTTCTCAAGAAGAGCGTTCTTGAAGGAAGCGATGTCGTTCGAGTAAAGTCCGAGTGACGCGCAGATGTCCGAGCGGTGAACCCCACCGTTTTCCAGATCTGTCAGGATCTGAGGTTTGAACCAATAGCTCGCTCCGAACCCTGGATTGCCGCCGTAACGCTCCTTGTACAGCATATTCTCAATGTAGTAGGCCCACATCTCGCCAACCTCACAGTAACCTGCGTTATCTCCGTTTCCAGTCCCGTAGCAGTCTCCGGTGGAGATGTATGATGTAAGGATGTAGGTGGCATACTTCTTCCAATAATCCGTACCCGCTTTCTGGAAATGGCTGGCGTGCGCCATCTCGTGGATCGTTGTGGAGTACAGCTCGGAATAGTTCCCGTTCTTGCCCTTGGAGCCGATGGTGATATCCGGGGCGAAGATCCTGACAATGGCGGTGTACTGCCCGATATACTTGCTGACCAGCTTGTTGTCAAGCAAGGCACCGTGGTGCATCATCAGCGTGCTGGATGGTCTGAGGATATTCAAGATCCAGAATCTCAGGTTCTTAGGCGGCATTGTCACACCTGTTGTCTGACATTTCTTGAAGTAGTCGTAGGCCGCGTTGTTGACGACACATCTACGGAACAGGGTGGCGTCCGAGTTCTTGTCGATCGTCAGATCGATGCCGGTCGGAGAGCCCTTGCCGATCGTCGAGATGGAGGCCGGAACCAGAATCAGGTTCAAACCGATGGAGAATCCCGTGCTGTTCTTGAAGCAGATGCGGTAATGAGGCTTGGCGGAGAACTTGCGCGAGAACTCGTAGTTTCCGTTCTCATCCGTGTAGGTCGTGGCGATCTTGACGAATACGTTGGCCACCATCTTCACACCGGCCACACCGATCGTCTTATTGCTCTTCAGTTTGTCATCGACAATCGTGATCTTGCCGGATGGCTTAGACTTAGCCCTTGTCTCCGGAACCAGCAGATCGGCATTGTCAGTGATCTCGAAAGCCTTTCGCTCGATTGACTCCCAGTCAAGATCCCCAAGGCCTCTTGTAGAGACATTCTCATCAGGGATAAAGCACTCATCCAGAACCTCATAGTCAATCCCTTGCGGGAACTCAAAATTCTGAGACACCACAGCATACTGCCAAGTCATCTCGTCCTCCGGAACCGCCGGATCGTGGTAATAGTCACCATCCTTCAGGATCTCGCGGTCCATCGGATGATCGAACATCTCGACCCCGAGGTCTGACAAACGGTTGTACTCCTCGGTGTTCTTAGGCAGGAAACGGACGTAGCGGTCAGTGACAGGGACATCCACCGAGGCTCTCGTCGGATAAAGGGCGGCAAGAGCCTCACCGACATTCTTCACCGAATACGGGTTCTCAAGCTTGCGCCCGAGCTCCATCTTCTCGTGAGAGACAACCTCGACCTTTTCCTTTGTGCTGACAGGATCGACCTCCACCAGAGATCCACCCTCCTTGCTGCACGACACCAGCACCAGAGCCGGCAGCATCATTCTGAAGAACCATTTCATCGTTCAGTTGGTTTTTAGTTACGATACAAAGGTAGAGGAGACTATCCGTGGGTTGAAATATTCAACGGCTAAGTGAAGAATCGGCATTCCTTGACAAATCAAGGGCTATTTTTTATCTTTGCAGACAACATTTTTAGGGAAAATATGGGAATATTCAGGAAATCCGCCGTCTATGCGGCATCCATAGCGTTGGCTTTCAATGCATTCACTTTTTCAGCCACGGCACAATCGTATAAAGACCTGCTCGGGGAAAACCCTGAAAGGGCCGGAGGAGTCTATCACTACTATGAATATGTTCCTACGACTTTCACGAAAGCCCCCAAAGGGTACAAGCCATTCTATATCAGTCATTACGGAAGACACGGCTCACGCTACCACACCAGTGGGAACCTGTTCAGGGAATCTGTCGAGACACTCGCCACGGCCGAGAAGGCAGGACTGCTTACAGAGGAAGGCAAACTGCTGAAAAGCCAGATCGACTCCCTCAACACCGAGCATAAGGGAATGTTCGGAATGCTGACGGAAAGAGGGGCGGCCGAGCATCGCGGAATAGCGGGAAGGATGTCCGCCAACTATCCTGAGGTGTTCAACGGCAAACGAGCCGAGGTCGAATGCGTCTCAAGCTACTGGCCTAGATGCCTGATCAGTATGGCCAATTTCACGTCCGCGATAAGAGAGAAGAACGGAGATCTGAGATTCCATTATGTGACCGGTCCCAAATACTTGGATTACATCAGTATGGACCTTGACACCAAGAAGGTTATGAAAGAATCCAACGTGCTGAGACGACACCTGCTGGACAGCCTTGTTTTCTATGACAGGTTCTTCGGGGCGATATTCACGGATCCAGCCAAGGCGACAGAGCTTATCCCGAAGCCTAAGGAGTTTATGGACAATGTGTTCATCGCAGGAAGCATAAGCCCTAACACTCTTAACCATCCTGACATATTCAGTCATTTCAACGAGGATGAACTGATCGGGCTTTGGATTTCGAGGAACGACAAATTCTACTATGGTTTCGGCATTTCCGCCGAGGAGGGGGAATATGTCTCCTCCATCGCCAAGCCTCTCATCGAGGATATCGTAACGAAAGCCGACGAAGCACTCAAACAAGGCAGCGACAGGGCGGCGGACCTCAGGTTCGGTCACGATGTGGGACTTCTTCCGCTTGTCGGCACGATTGGCATAGCAGGGATGGAGGAGCGCTGGAAATCATCAGGCGTACACAGCCATTGGTTTGATTTCCAGATGATACCGATGGCATCCAACCTTCAGATGATCTTCTTCGGGAACAAGAAGGGAGATGTTCTCGTCAAGCTCGTGTACAACGACAAGGAGACCTACATCCCGGCCGTCAAGACCATCGACGGTGTCTTCCACAAATGGAGCGACCTTCGTGAATATCTTGTAAAGACAGCCGCCGCCATCTCTGACGAGCACATCGTCAAGGATGACAGCGGTAAAGAACGTACCGGCGTGTCCGGACTGTAGATTAGAAATAGACTACAGTCTTCTGCTCGATCGAGGACATAAGCGAGTTGGCCAGACGGCTCACTCCGAAACGGAACAGATCCTTGCCCGTCCACTCGCCGCCGAGAATCGATTTGGCGATAGAATGGTAGCAGACCGCGTCCTTTGATGTGGAGATTCCGCCTGCGGCCTTGAATCCGACCTTCCTGCCGGTCTTCTCATAGAACGCCTTGATGCTCTCGCACATAATGTAAGCGGCCATAGGTGTGGCGTTCACGCTTACCTTTCCAGTAGAGGTCTTGATGAAGTCCGCCCCCTCCTCCATCGCAAGGAATGAAGCGTTGGCGATGTTCTCAGGGGTCACCAGCAAGCCTGTCTCCAGAATCACCTTCAACGTGATCTTACGGCCAACCTTAGCGGCTGCCTCGTCAACGGCGGCACGGATTGTCCGGATCTCCTTTCTTGCAGCGTCATAGTCACCGGCCAAAAAAGCGTTGAGAGCCAGCACAATGTCGATCTCATCGGCACCGGCCTCGACAGCCATCTCGCACTCCTTGACCTTCACCTCAAGAAAACTTTGCGAAGTCGGGAAGCATCCCGCCACAGAGGTGACGTGAACCTCCTCGCTTTCAAGGGTTTCCCTTACGAGGGAAGCGAAATTAGGGAATACGCAGATCGAGGCCGGAAGCGGATATTCAGGAAAATCCTTCATAAAGGAATTGACCTTTCCCACCAGTTTTTTCACAGACTCAGGAGTGTCCTCGGTACGAAGGGTCGTGAGATCCATCAACGACAGACAATGCCTAAGGACTTCCGGAGAAGTCACATTGTCAAGGTTGGCAGCGATAGCGTCCAACCTTTTACTGATCCGTTCCTTATCCGGAGCGTAACCATACTTTGCGAACAAAGATTCCATTTTATTAACTAATATTTTAATATTCCACAAGATAATGCCGATGGTCTAACCTCTTATCTGAACCTTGAAGCCTTCATCGATCAAAGGCTTCACCTGCGTCCTCATCTCCTCAAC